>JAFKLU010000166.1:0-6669 GCA_017304105.1 Sphingomonadales bacterium | reverse complement strand
GCCAGCCCGCCATGCGGCGATCGCGTCGGGTATCGTGATGACAGGACCTGGCGCGCCGCCAATGAGCGGTCCTTTGAGAACCTAGTCCCCGTGACCTCATGGGCTATTCAAGGTACGTGGTTGAGCGGCTGAATGGACCTTGAAGGAATAGGAGTCGAATGCGCGCAGGCGGATCGGCCCGAGTTCGCTGTCGTGGACAGTAATCGGCCGCGCGGAGCCCATCTGAGACCGGCCTGCCCCTCTAGCGAGAAGAAAAACACGTTCGACTTGAAAGGATAGCGTAAGCTCTTGTCATAGTTCATGAGAATGGCGAGCACCGGAAGGTTGCTGGTCTCGAGAATGTGAATCCAATCCAAGATGTCACCGAGGCGATCGCCAGCCCGTCACACAATGAGTTGCGCGCCGCTCTGAATCTCATGTTCCTCGCACGGTTTGCGTATCGAGCTGCGCCCCGCCCCCTCATGCCATTCGATGAGATTCATTGACGTGGTCGTCGCGCAGCTTGCCATAAGAGGAGTAATGTTCACCAGTTCCCCGCCAAAGACAAGGGCCGCCCAAGGTGGACGACCCCAGTCGAATATCCGATCGTGATATTTCAGCGCGGCTTCTGCTGCTCCTGCCGTCGGTCCTGCTCTGATCCCCCTTGCTGGCGCTTCTGTTCGCTCTGTTGATTCTGTTGCTGTCCGCGATCCGAACTGCCACCGCCTTGCTGACGGCCCTGATCGCTCTGCTGGTTCCGGTTGGGCATTTCAAGTTCCTCGTTCTCCGCCCCCTATTTGGTGAGGGCGTGAGAAGAACGAGCGATTCGACGTCCTGTTTCAAGAAATGCGACGGGGCGTGCCCCGTCTTGGTTCGATTAAATATCCCCCGGAATGCGGGCACTTAAGCATCGCTCGTGCGTTTCCGCTTTTCGACAAGCTGGAGGGGGCCGCAGCGCAAGCGGCCTGAATGGGTCGTTGGTCCGCTTGGCCAGCGGCTCACTCTGGCGCTGCTGCCATCGAAAAATCTGAGACATTGGCTGCCAATGCGCAAGGCGGAGGTTGTGGCGGCGGTCAAAGGCGGCCTGTTGACCTTGGACGAGGCGCTGCAGCGCTACAACATGACCCTTGAGGAGTTCGCCAATTGGGAACGGGCGATCGATCGCTTCGGCCTCAATGGCCTGCGCACCACCCGCACCGCGCACTATCGGGCGCTTCAGGAGCGTCAGCAGAAATTCTAGGAAATGATCGGCCGGCCAACCGGCTGTCAGTAAAAATGGTCGGGGAGACAGGATTCGAACCTGCGACCCTCTGCTCCCAAAGCAGATGCGCTACCAGGCTGCGCTACTCCCCGACGTGCCGCCCGCTTAACGGACGAAGGCGATCTCGGCAATCGGCAAGAACACCCCTGAAAATGCCAAGGGCGGAGCCACTCGCCGCGGCACCGCCCTTGCACATCGCCGATCCGACCGAAGCCGGGGCGCGGAATTACTGCGCGTTCGACGCGTTCGCCACAGCGTTCGTGGCGTTGGCAACGTTGTCGAGGGCGTTCGCGGCGTTGTCGGCAGCGTTCGCAGCATTGTCGAGCTCGTTGACGACGACTTCGTTGGTCGTATTGTTCGTAGCCGCCGGCTTCTCGCCGCACGCAGCCAGGCTCATCAGCGCAGCAGCAGCGCAGGCCACAGCAAACTTCTTCATATTATTTGGCTCCCATAGCAAAGTGCGTGCTCCACTGAAGGGCACGAGCCGCCCAATTAACGCGTGGAGCGGGGAAATCAATAGCTTTATCAACCGGACCGATTAGAATTTGCTGCGCTGCAGCATAAAAGCCCCATCCTGAAATTGCTCCCGCCGCCCATGGAGAACGCCGTGGCGGGGCGATGCAGGCGATATTTGCCAAGCCGGTCCCGCTCGGCTAACCGGGCGCGGATTTTCGCATAGTTCCCTAAAGTTTCAAGAGGACCCGTTCCGATGGCCGTCCAGTACAGCTTCGTCATGAAAGGTCTCACCAAGACTTTTCCCGGCGCCAACAAGCCCGTTTTCAACAACATTCACCTGCAGTTCCTGCCGGGCACCAAGATCGCCGTGATCGGCGTCAACGGCGCGGGCAAATCCACGCTGATGAAGGTGATCGCCGGCATCGATACCGAGTTCCAGGGAGAGGCCTGGGCGGCGGAAGGCATCCGCGTGGGCTACCTGCCCCAGGAACCGCAGCTCGATCCGAGCAAGACGGTGATGGAGAATGTGAAGGACGGCGTGCGCCCGGTCGCCGATCTGGTCGACCGCTTCAACGAGATCAGCAACATCATGGGCGATCCGCCCGAGGATGTCGACTTCGACGCGCTGATGACCGAGATGGGCGAGCTTCAGGAGAAGATCGACGCCGTCGATGGCTGGACGCTCGACAACCAGCTGGAGATCGCCATGGAGGCGCTGCGCTGCCCGCCGGGCGACTGGAGCGTGGAGAACCTATCGGGCGGCGAAAAGCGCCGCATCGCGCTGTGCCGTCTTCTCCTTGAAAAGCCGGACATCCTGCTGCTCGACGAGCCGACCAACCATCTCGACGCCGAGAGCGTCCAGTGGCTGGAGCAGCATCTGATCAACTATGCCGGCAACGTCATCCTGGTGACCCACGACCGCTACTTCCTCGACAATGTGGTGGGCTGGGTGCTTGAGCTGGACCGGGGCAGGGGCATCCCCTTCGAGGGCAACTACTCCGCCTGGCTGGAGGCGAAGGCCAAGCGCATGGAGCAGGAAGAGCGCGAGGAAGCCGGCCGTCAGAAAGCGATCAAGGAGGAGCTGGAGTGGATTCGCCAATCGCCCAAGGCGCGTCAGACCAAGAGCAAGGCGCGTATCCGCGCATTCGACGAACTGGTCGAGAGGCAGGAAAACCGCGCGCCCGGCAAGGCGCAGATCGTCATTCAGACACCCAAGCGCCTCGGCGGCAAGGTGATCGAGGCGCATGGCCTTACCAAGGCCTATGGCGACAAGCTGCTGTTCGAGAATCTCAACTTTCTTCTGCCGCCCGGCGGAATTGTGGGCGTGATCGGTCCCAACGGTGCGGGCAAATCCACCCTGTTCCGCCTCATCACCGGGCAGGAGAAGCCGGATAGCGGCGAGTTGCAGGTCGGCGAGACGGTGCAGCTCGGCTATGTCGACCAGAGCCGCGACTCGCTCGATCCCAACCACAATGTGTGGGAAGAGATCAGCGGCGGGCACGATCTCATGACGATCGGCAAGCATGAGATTCAGACGCGGGCCTATGTCGGCGCGTTCAACTTCAAGGGCGTGGACCAGCAGAAGAAGGTCGGCCAGCTCTCGGGCGGCGAGCGCAACCGCGTTCACCTCGCCAAGATGCTGAAACAGGGCGGGAACGTCCTCCTGCTCGACGAGCCCACCAACGATCTCGACGTCGAGACGCTGCGCGCGCTGGAAGATGCGCTGGAGAATTTCGCCGGCTGCGCCGTGGTTATCAGCCACGACCGCTTCTTCCTCGATCGCCTTGCGACGCACATCCTCGCATTCGAGGGGAACAGCCACGTCGAATGGTTCGAGGGCAATTTCGAGGCTTATGAGGAAGACAAGCGCCGCCGCCTGGGCGACGCGGCAGACCGGCCGACGCGGCTTGCCTATAAGAAGCTCACGCGCTGAGTGTTAAAGCGTGATCTCCGGCAGAGCGAAAGTGGCGGCCCTGATTGGGTCGCCGAACTCGATCTGCCGGCTGCTCGCATAGCGCTCTCCATCGGATGCCCACATCTAGTGGATGAGGCGGCCTGAGACATCGGCCACCCAATATTCCGGTACACGGGCCCGCGCATAGAGCTGGGCCTTGGCGCCGAGATCATAAGCGAGCGTGGTATCGGCCACTTCCACGATGAGGAGGACCGACGCGAGCGGGATCAGCCCGCTGCCCTGCGGCTTGGTGGTGAGCACTATGTCCGGTTCTGGAACGCTGTGCGGGGGAATGGCGATGCTCACTTCGACAAGCAGACGCGCGCGCAACGCAAGTCCGCGCAGCCCATCCCGTAAACGATCGTACAGCTCCATCTTCACATAACCATGTGGACGGTGCTGTGCATTCATGAAAAAGAGCACCCCCTCGATCAGCTCTGTTTTGGCGTACTCGGCGAAGGCGCCCGCCTTGTCCAGCGCGAGATAGTCCTCCACCTTGAGCTTGAGGGGCAGGGGTGCCGTGTTGAGGGGCAGTCGCTCCGTCATTTACTCATTCTACCACAAGATGGGCTCGGAAGAAGGGCAGTCACATCGTGGCACGCACGTCGAAATCGGTCGTTTCATCCAATTCCGATGCAGATGCGTCGATGTGCTCGACCCGCGCCGCGGGTGGCCCCTTCCAGGCCGCGTCTATGAAACACTCGACCTTAGCAGCTTCTCCCTGCACCACCGCCTCGACAGCGCCGCTCATCCGGTTGCGCACCCAGCCGGCAAGGCCGAGTTCCCGCGCGGTATCCACCGCCCAGGCGCGATAGAAGACTCCTTGGACACGCCCGGTGATCGTCAAATGCCTGGCGACAAGAGTCATGGCCCGATCCTTCGTTGCTCGGGTGCCGACTTGCCTCGGGCTTTGTTTTGATTTTTCCTCACAGGGCAGATGAACGCATTAGCGCGTCCGCCAGTTCCCCGTCGCGATAATCGGCCGGCTTTTCACTGAGCGATTATATTCATAGGTCCATGCGCGCTTGCCGCTCCCCAGCAGATCCACCTCGATGCGGCGATATTCCGAACGGCGCGGATCATCGGCATCGAACAGCTCATAGGCGTCCAGCTCCTCGATCAGCCGGGGATCGCGGAAGGAGAAAATCTCACCCTGCACCAGGCCATGCCGGCCGGTGATCAGGCCAGGATAATCGCCGAGATGGTATAGCCTGCCCGCGACGCGCTCGGGGCCCAGACGACGAACCCGCGTTTCCAGTCCCAGGGCCCGAAAGCCGCTGCCTCCGCTCATGAGCAATCCGTACACAAAGAAGAGGAAGCTCTCATCCATACGCCCGGAACATGCCTGTCTGTTCATCGAGTATGTGCAGCACCCCGTCCGAAATCGCGAAAAAGGCGCCCTTCAATGACAAGACGTTGCTGACCTCCTTTTCCCTTATCCAGGGGAAGGTGCGCAGATTGGCGAGGCTCACCTTGACGGCCTCCTGCTCCATGGCGCGAGCCGCCACGCGCCCCTGATCCGCGCCATGTTCGGCCACAACCTTGCTCCGCGCATCGTCCAGCATGGAGATCCAGCTCGCGATGAAGCCGCCGGCGCCCAAGGGGGCGTCCTGCATTTCCTGCGTCAGCGCGGCCTTGCAGCCGCCGCACAGGCCATGGCCCATCACGACGATCTCCTCCACGCCGAGCACCTGCACGGCGAACTCCACCGCCGCCGAGACGCCATGCCGGCCCGGATTGGTCTCGAAGGGCGGCACCAGCGCCGCCACATTGCGCACGACGAAAATTTCGCCCGGATTAGTATCGAAGATCTGCGCCGGCTCGACGCGGCTGTCCGAGCAGGCGATCACCATCACGCGCGGCGATTGCCCATCCGCCAATTCGTCCCACCGCGCCCGCTGATTCGCCCAACCCGTGGCCCGGAAACGCTGATAGCCTTCGAGCATGTTCGCAAAAGTCACCATGGGATTCGGTCTGCCCAAGTTCGTCGGGACTGGCAACCCGCGACCGTCGACGCTATCTGCACCCCATGAACGACATTTCGTCCGAGCCGCACGGCCTCTTTGCGCGCAAGCCAGACTGGATTCGGGTCAAGGCGCCGGTCAGCCAGGGTTATGAGAGCACCCGCAAGCTGATGCGCGAGAAGGGACTCGCCACCGTCTGCGAGGAGGCGGCCTGCCCGAACATCGGCGAGTGCTGGACCAAGAAGCACGCGACCGTGATGATCCTGGGCGACACCTGCACGCGGGCCTGCTCATTCTGCAACGTCAAGACCGGCATGCCGCGCCCCGTCGATCCGCGTGAGCCGCAGAACCTGGCCGATGCGTGCGCGGAGATGGGCCTGGAGCATATCGTCGTCACCTCGGTCGACCGGGATGACCTGCCTGACGGCGGCGCCTGGCAGTTCGTGAAAGTGATCGAGGCGCTACGCCGTACGACGCCGGAGACGACGATCGAGATACTGACGCCTGATTTCCGCAACAAGCACGAGGCCGCCGTCGAGGCGATCGTCGCAGCGCGGCCGGACGTCTACAACCATAATCTGGAGACGGTCCCGCGCCTCTACCCCACCATCCGCCCCGGCGCGCGCTATTACGCCTCGCTGCGCCTGCTGGAGCTGGTCAAGAAGCTCGATCCTTCGATCTTCACCAAGTCCGGTATCATGCTGGGCCTCGGGGAGGAGCGGCTGGAAGTGCATCAGGTGATGGACGACATGCGTTCGGCCGACGTCGATTTCCTTACCATGGGGCAATATCTGCGCCCGACGCCCAAGCATGCGCCGGTGATCGAGTTTGTGTCGCCGCAGGGTTTCAAGGCCTATGGTTCCATCGCCCGGGCGAAAGGCTTCCTTCAGGTCGCCGCGAGCCCGCTCACGCGCTCCAGCTATCATGCGGGCAAGGACTTCGCCGAAATGCGCGCCGCGCGCGAGGCGGCCTTGGCCAGGGCCGCCGCCAAAGCCTGATGCCCAAGCACAAGGAAACCCGCCGGCTGCCCTATACGCCGGAGCAGATGTTCGATC
>JAFKLU010000274.1 GCA_017304105.1 Sphingomonadales bacterium | reverse complement strand
CCGGCACGGTGGGCGGCGCGCCCTTCACCCACGATCCGGCTTCGACCCAGCTCAACCTGCAGGTCTCCAGCCGCCTCAACAAGCCCGACCAGTTCGCGCAGATCATCGTGAAGCGCGACGATCAGGGGCGCGTCACTCGCATCGGCGATATCGCTCGGGTGGAGTTGGGCTCGCAGAATTATGCGATCAACGCCTATCTCGACAAGACCGAGGCCTATCCGCTGAGCGTGGCGCAGGCATCGGGCGGTAATGCGCTGGAAACGGCCTCGGCGGTCTATGCGACCATGGCCGAGCTTTCGAAGAACTTCCCGCCCGGCGTCGCCTACAGGATCGTGTTCGATCCCAGCCAATATATCCGCCAATCGATCGAGAAGGTGCGCGATACGCTGGTGGAGGCGATCGTGCTGGTGGTGATCGTCGTCATCCTGTTCCTGCAGCGCTGGCGCACCGCGATCATCCCGCTGCTCGCCATTCCCATCTCGCTTGTCGGCACCTTCGCGGTGATGGCGGCGGTCGGCTTCTCGCTCAACAATCTCTCGCTGTTCGGCCTCGTCCTCTCGATCGGCATCGTGGTGGACGATGCGATTGTGGTGGTCGAGAATGTCGAGCGGCACATTCGTGAGGGCATGAACCCGCGCGAAGCCGCCTATCGCACCATGGACGAGGTGGGCGGCGCGCTGATCGGCATCGCGCTGGTGCTGGTCGCGGTGTTCGTGCCGACTGCCTTCATGGGCGGCATCACCGGCCAGTTCTACAAGCAGTTCGCGCTCACCGTGACCGCCGCGACGCTCATCTCGCTGATCGTCTCGCTCACCCTCTCTCCGGCGCTCTGCGCGCTGATCCTGAAGCCCCACAGCCATGCGGAGCCGGGCTGGGCGCCGCTGCGCTGGCTCGCCCGGCAGGGCGAGCGGTTCAGCAACGCGTTCGACCGGTTCGGCGCGGGCTATGGCCGGCTGACGCGGCGGCTGCTGCGCATGAGCGGCCTCGTCTTCCTGCTCTATGCGGGCCTGCTGCTCCTCACCGGCTGGCGCCTGTGGGAGACGCCGCGCGGCTTCGTGCCGCAGCAGGATCAGGGACTGGCGCAGGTCTCCATCCAGCTCCCCCCCGGCGCCAGCCTTGCGCGCCCCGACGCGATCACGCGCGAGGCGGTCGACATCATGCTCGATACGCCCGGCATCATGGCCGCATCGGTCTATTCAGGCGTCGACGCGCTCGGCTTCACCGTGCAGGCGAGCAGCGGGCAGATGTATGCCATTTTCGAGCCGTTCGAGGAACGCCTCAGCAAGGGCCTGACCGGCGACAGGATCGTCGCCGACCTGCGCCGCCGCTATGCGAAGCTCATCGGCGCAGACATCCGCGTCATGACCACGCCGCCGGTGCGCGGCCTCGGCTCGGCGGGCGGCTTCCGCATGATGGTCGAGGATCGCGGTGGCCTTGGCTATGCCGCGCTCGACGCGGCCACGCGCGACCTTGCCGCCGCCGCCGCGCAGGACCCCGCGATCGCCAACAGCTTCGCCAATTTCAACATGCGCTCCCCGCGCATCGCCGTGGAGGTGGATCGCGACAAGGCCGAGATGCTCGGCGTGCGCAGCCAGGACGTCTATTCGGCGCTGCAGACCTATATGGCCGGCTCCTATGTGAACAACATCACCCTGCTCGGCCACAGCTTCCAGGTGATCGCGCAGGCGGACCCCGCCTATCGGCAGGATGCGGACCTGCTGGGCCAGCTCAAGACCCGCTCGGATTCCGGCGCCATGGTGCCGATCGACAGCGTCGCCACGCTCACCCCCGCGACCGGCCCCTATCGGGTGCTGCGCTACAATCTCTATCCGGCCGCCGACGTGCAGGGCGAGGCAGCGCCGGGCTATTCCTCGGGTCAGGCAATGGCGGCGATGGAGCGCATCGCCCGCGAGCGGCTGCCATCGGGCCTCAGCTTCGAGTGGACCGACCTTGCCTATCAGCAGCGCGTGGCCGGGGGCAGCGGGGAGCTGAGCTTCGTCCTCGCGGTCATCTTCGTGTTCATCGCGCTCGCCGCCTTCTACGAGAGCCTGACCCTGCCGCTGGCGATCATCCTCACCGTGCCGCTCTGCCTGCTGGCCGCGATTCTCGGCGTGAACCTTCGCGGGGAGGACAATAATATCCTGACGCAGATCGGCATGGTCGTGCTGATCGGCCTTGCCGCCAAAAACGCCATCCTCATCGTCGAGTTCGCCCGTCAGGCCGAGGAGCAGGGCAAGGCGCCGGACGAGGCCGCCACGCTCGCCGCGCAGATCCGCCTGCGCCCGATCCTGATGACCTCGCTGGCGTTCATCGCCGGTGTCGTCCCCCTCGCCTTCGCGACCGGCGCGGGCGCGGAGCTGCGCCAGGCGCTGGGCACGGCGGTGTTCTTCGGGATGATCGGGCTGACAGCGCTGGGGCTGTTGTTCACGCCGGTCTTCTACGTCGCGTGCCGGGCGCTGGGGCGGAAGGTGGCGAGCATGCTGGCAAGCCGCCGGTCGCCGGCCTCGATGGAGGCCCCGAACCGGGCCAGCTAGGCAGCGTGGACAGATTCGATGATCCCAGAAAACTGCCTGACCTGAGCCGGGGACGGAGGATACGTCTCATTATCCCTCATGTCGTCATTCCCGCGTTCGCGGGAATGACGGCGAAGGCAGTTTTCGACGCCACCTGAGGCTATAGCGGGCTCAGACCCTGCCCTGCCTGTTCCGCGCGGCGATCCTGGGATCAAAGGCGCCGAGCCCTTTACGGCCATTGCGCGCCATCACGACAAAAGCGCCCAGGGCAGGTGGGACGATGACCAGATGCAGGTTGTGGAAGATGCCTGAGCCGGGCAGATAATTGACCCACCAGAGGATCGCCCCCAGCGCCAGTCCCGCGATCATACCGATCTCCACGCGCCAGGGTTCGGGGCCTTCCGGATCATCGCCCGGCAGAAGCGCCGCCTGATCGATCAGCTCCCGGAGCGTCGCCACCCCGACGCCATCGAGAGGCAGATCGACCGCGGCGGCGCAGAGCCGGATGCGGTTCAGTTCCGCGTCGCGCAAGGGGCAGGATGTGAACTCATCCCACTCACCACGGCGCGCCGACCCGTCCAGAAACGACGAGATGGAGGCAATGACATAGCCCCGCTCATCGCGCCTGTCCGGCAGCTGCGCCGAACGGTCGCTCACGAGCCGTAGCTGCGGACGTCCAGACGGAGTAGCGTTCAGATCACTTTCCCCGGATTGAGGATGTTGTTCGGGTCCATCGCCTTCTTGAGCGTGCGCATCAGCGCGATCTCTTGCGGCGTGCGCGAGTGACGCAGGAAAGGCACCTTCACGCTGCCGATGCCATGCTCGGCGGTGATCGATCCGCCCCATTCGCCCACAGCCGCATAGACGATCTCCTCCATCTCCTTCTCCGGCATCGGATCGCGCGGCACGCGGGCGGAGAGGTGGAGATTGGAATCGGCGAGATGGCCGAAGAACATCGTCACGCAGTCCGGCCACTTCGCGAGCAGCAGGTCGCGCACATAGGGGATGAAATCGCCGATCTTGCGCGTGGGCAGGCTGACGTCGAAGGCGACCTGCGGCCAATGCTCGCCCTGATGCCATTCGCCGGGGGAATCGCGCACCGCCCAGATTTCCTGCCGCTGCTTGTCGGACTGGGCGATCACCGCATCCTGCACGAGGCCGGATTCGATCATGCCCGCGAGCACCTCCTCGAAGCGCTCGGCATCGCGCGCGGGATCGGTGCCGAGGATCTCGATCAGGACGTAGATATTATAGCCGGGCGCGAGCGGCGGCGTGCGGCCGACCGCCGTCGTGCCCTGACGATAAAAGTCCGGCCACATCACCTCGAACGCCGAGAGCGTGCTGGCAAAGGCCGCGTTCGCTTGCTTGAGCAATTGCAGCGTCGCCTCATAATCCTCGACCGCGACGACCGCCGTGCAGGCGCTCGTCGGCTTGGGGAACATGCGCAGCACGAGCCGGGTGATCACGCCCAGCGTGCCCTCACTGCCGATGAACAGGTGCTTGAGGTCATAACCCGCATTGTTCTTGAGCATCACGTTCAGCGAGCTGATGATCGTCCCGTCCGCCAGCACAGCCTCGATGCCGAGGATGAGGTCGCGCATCATGCCATAGCGCAGCACGCGGTTGCCGCCCGCATTGGTGGAGGCATTGCCGCCCACCTGCGCCGATCCGCGCCCGCCCAGATCGAGCGGGAAGAAGAAGCCCGCCTCGTCCGCCGCGACCTGCACCGTCTCCAGCACCGTGCCGGCGAGCACCGTCATCGTGCGCCCGGCCTCGTCCAGCGCCTCGATGCCGCGCATACGCTCCATCGAGAGCAGCAGGCACGGCCGGTCGGCAAGGGCGCCGGCGGCGAGGCTGGTGAGCCCGCCCTGCGGGACGACCGGGTAACGCTCCTCGTTGCAGATCGCCAGAATGCGCGAGACCTGCTCCGTCGTGCGCGGATAGGCGATGCCGGGCAGATCGATGCCCACCGGCATGACGTTGGTCATGTCGCGCGCATGCCGGGCGAAGTCCGCCTCGGCAGCGTCCTTGATGATGTCAGCTCCCAATTCCGCCCTGAGCCGCGCCACCACCAGCGCGCCCCGGCCAGCATCCTGCTCCACCTCGTTCGTCGTCGTCATGTTTTCCTAGTCCGTCACGGATCGTCCGATGCGGCCACCATAGCGGGGGACGAAGAAGCTGCCTACCGGCGCGAAACCGGCGCGCGGCATCCGGGCGAGGCGATTTCCGGATCCGCTTCCGGATGGTCAACGCGCGCTGGAGCTGGATGAAGGGCGGGCGGTCTTCCGGAAGCGCCGGCGCCTTGTTTGCATCCTTCTCAACAAGCCAAGTTCATTTTCCGCAAATCATAAGACTTTGGTCGAAGCGACCTCTGGGCAGCAGGTCGAACAGCGCCAAGCCGACCTTTTCGGGAACGGGCATAACCCTTTTGTATCTAATACTTATTCGTAAAAACGTCCCTTTTCAGGACAATCTCAAGGCGGCATCATCGGCAAGTGTTAACTTGGTTTACGAGTCGTTCACCATAAGATAACCACCAAAAAGTCGGAGTTTTCCGACATATAAGAGGAGTCGTCGATGGTTAACGAAATTCTCGTTGAAGAGCTCAACGAACAGGAAATCGAACTGGTTGCGGGCGGTGACGGTGGCAACACCGAGTCCAACACCGGCATTCGCGGTTCGAAGTAAGTCGAACTGGCCCCCACGGGGCAGATAATGATGCCGGGCGGATGGCGAGTCTTCGGGCAGCCATCCGCCCGGTTTGCGTTTGTCCCAAATTAGCGCTGGCACGGTCGCCCCACCCCGACCTAAAAGCAGCCGCGGGGTCGTAAGCAGATGCAGCTTTTCAGACAGCAGGCGCTGGATCACCAGCACCGCCTTCACGGCGAGGTTCTCCTCGTGCCGCCGCTGCGCTGGCAGCTGATCGGCTGGCTGCTGCTGAGCCTGATCGTCGCGCTCGGGCTGTTCCTCTCGCTTGGCTCCTACAGCCGCACGGCGACGGCAACCGGCGTGCTCAGCCCGGCAGGCGGCATCGCCAGCATCGCAGTTCCGGAAGACAGCGTGCTCTCCGCCATCCTCGTGCGCGATGGCGAGACGGTGCGGCAGGGCCAGGTGATCGCCCGGCTGGCGCTCCCCCAGGCGGCCGGCGGGCAGTCGCTGGCCGAGGCGCGGCAGCGCCAGATCGCGCAGGAGGAGACCGCCCTCGCAACGCAGCGCAGCGCCGCCCGCGCGGCCGTTACC
>JAFKLU010000273.1 GCA_017304105.1 Sphingomonadales bacterium | reverse complement strand
TGCGAACCCGCCGGAAATGGTGCTCGCCACCATCCGCTTCCTGTTCACCATCGTCGCCGCCTTCCAGGTCGCGGTCTGGGTGCGCGAGGTCATCGTGGGGCTCATCGAGCTGCGTTCGGGGCAGGAAGGCGGCGAGACCATCGCCAATGCGATGGGTATCATCCGCATCCTCGTCTCGGTCGCGGTCTTCGCCATCGCGGCAATCGTGGTGCTGGACAATCTTGGCGTCAACGTCACCGGCCTCGTGGCAGGCCTTGGCATTGGCGGCATCGCCATCGGTCTGGCCGCGCAGGGCATCTTCTCCGACTTGTTTGCCGCGCTCTCGATCCTGTTCGACAAGCCGTTCCGTCAGGGCGAGATCATCACGTATGATCAGACGACGGCGCGGGTCGAGAAGATCGGCCTGAAATCGACGCGGCTGCGCGCCATGTCCGGCGAGCGCAAGATCATCTCGAACGCCAATCTCCTCCAGAAGGAGATCACCAGCCTCGCGCGTCTGGAGAGCCGCCGCGTCAAGTTCGCGATCGGCATCATTTACCAGACGCCGGTCGAGCTGGTGGCGCGCATCCCGCGCATTCTTCAGGAGGTCGTGGAGAGCGAGGGCCAGTCGTTCTTCCAGGCCGGCATGGTCGCCTTCGGCGCCAGCTCACTGGATTTCGAGATGCAGTTCGACGTCATCGATCCCGATGAAGCCGATTATTTCATGACGCGGCACCGCGTCGCCCTCGCGCTGCTGAAGCGGTTCAACGAAGAGGGGATCGAGTTCGCCTATCCGACGCAGACCACCTTCACGGCCGCGCCGGACGGGCGGATGATCATGCCCTACCCGGAGGCGAAGCCCGCCGCCGGCAGGAGTGCGGATCAGCCGACGTCCGCGTAGTAATCCGACCAGACGTGCGCGCTCTTGCGCTCGACGCGCAGGATCGCGATGATCGCGACCATCAACGCAAGCGCCGTCAGCGCCATGAACACCGGCCAGACCGGCGTCGGCGAATAAAGCAGGCTCAGGGCCGCGCTCGCAAAGATGAACGGAACGACCAGGAGGCTGGCTGCCGCCGCCGCCTTGCGCGCCTTCTTCCGCTTCGGGGCCTTGCGCCAGAAATAGATGCTGCCAAGCACGCCGATATTGGCCGGAACGAGATGCATCCAGGCAAATGGCGTCTTGTAGAAGAGATAGGCCGAAATGCCCAAGGTCGCTGCCGCGAGCAGCAATGCCAGAATTCGTGCAAATCGCACGCAATACCTCCCTTAGATCGTGGCCAGCAGGGCCAGGTCCACCCCCACGGCAGTCGGCTTGAACAGCGAGTGGCCGATTGGCACGCGTCTCGTCAACCCTCTCGCCCCATATTTATCGCGCCTTAGTCCCCACGGTCCCAGGATGGAGCATCCGGCACGTCGTCTCCGCCAATGCCACGAGCCTGCCCGCCTAGCCGCGCGGCAGATCGTCGTGGCGCGCGATCCAGTCCTCGACGACCGGCGCGATGCGGTTGCGCCATTTGGAGCCGTTAAAAATGCCGTAATGCCCCACATCCTCGGCGAGATAATAATGCTTCATCGCCTCGGGCAGATTGGGCGTGATGTGCAGCGCCGCCTGCGTCTGACCAATGCCGGAAATATCGTCCTTCTCGCCCTCCACCGCGAGCAGGGCGATGTCGGTGATCGCGCCGGTATCCACAACCGTCCCACGATGCATGAATTCGCCACGCGGCAGGCTGTGCTTCTTGAATACCTCGTTGACGGTCTGCAGATAGAATTCGGCAGTCATGTCGCAGACGGAGCGATATTCGTCGTAGAATTTCTTGGTCGCCTCGGCGCTGTCCTCATCGCCCCGCACCAGATGCTTGAACATCGTCCAATGGCTCATCAGGTGATTGCCAAGGTTCATCGTCATGAACCCGGCAAGCTGCATGAAGCCGGGATAGACCTTGCGGCCAGCGCCCGGATAGCTGAACGGCACGGTCGCCACGACATTCTGCCGGAACCAGCTCAGCGGACGCTCCTGCGCGAGCTGGTTGACCGCCGTCGGGCCCTCCCGCGTGTCGATCGGCCCGCCCATCATGGTGAGCGTGCGCGGACGGCATGGGTGGCCCGCCGCCGACATGAGGCTCGCCGCTGCGAGGCACGGCACCGATGGCTGGCAGACAGCGAGCATGTGGGCGCCCGGCCCGATATGCTCCAGCCAGGAGATCAGATAGTCCACATAATCGTCGAGATCGAACGTGCCCTGGCTCAGCGGCACGTTGCGCGCATCGCGCCAGTCGGTGATGTAGACATCGTGCCCGGGCAGAAGGCGCTCCACCGTGCCGCGCAGCAACGTCGCGAAATGGCCGGACATGGGCGCCACGATCAACACCTTGGCCCCCTGCCCTTCGTGCCCCTTGCGGATGAAGTGCTTGAGCTGGCCAAAGGTCTTGCGCGCCTCGATCACCTCGTGAATCGGGACAATCTCGCCATCTATCTCCGTGAAGGGCAGATCGAAGGCGGGCTTGCCGCGCGGCGCTGCTGCATGTGCGAAGACATCGAGCGCGGAGGCCATCATCGGACCGCCGCCGAAATAGGCGAAGGGATTGGCCGGGTTCTGCAGCATCTCCGCGCCGGCCGTAGCCATTGCGCTCGCGCTTGCGAGAAGGCTGCGCTGAATTTCATAAGCGTTGTAGAGCATGCGTTCCTTGCCCGATGGGGCCCTTGGGCCAGTGGCGTCGCCGTTGCGATGCAATAAAGCCGTTTACGCGGGTTGGTAACAATAATTTGCACACCAGGCGCTCGGCTCGTCCCAGGACGAGGCTGCATATGCTCGCCAAATACCGTGGAAACGCCCACCTGTGGGCTGCTCCAGCGACATGCAGACTGTGACATCTCCACTGCATCGCCATGCATTGCATATGGGAACGATCGACGCAGATGCAAAATGGCTCCCCAAGCCTGCAAAGTTGGTCTAGGGCGCGCTGATGGCTCGCCGACCCACGCCCCAGAGCACTGACGAACCGCCCAAGGCAGCCGATCTCGGCAACCTCCGACTGATCTGGAAGGCGGCGCTCGCCTATCCCGGCCGACTCGCGGGTGCCGGGCTCGCCCTGTTGGCCGCCTCCGCGGCGACACTGGCCATTCCGAGCGGCTTCAAGCTGGTCATCGACCGCGGTTTCGTGGCCGGGGTCCATGGCGATATCGGGCGCTGGTTCCAGTATCTGCTGCTCATCGTCCTGATTCTCGCCGTCGCGACGGCGCTGCGCTACTATTTCGTGTCCTGGCTCGGCGAGCGCGTCGTGGCGGACATGCGGATCGCCGCGCAGGCCAATCTGCTGCGCCAGGAGCCCGCCTTCTTCGAGGCCAATCGCCCCTCCGAGATCGCCTCTCGCATGACTGCGGACACGGCGATCATCGAGCAGGTGGTCGGGTCCACCGTATCCGTCGCGCTGCGCAATCTGCTGACCGGTTTCGGTGGCGTCGCCTATCTCTTCACACTCGCGCCGCGCCTGACAGCCATGCTGCTGTTCGGCATTCCTCTGGTGCTCGCACCGGTGGTGTTCATAGGCCGGCGACTGCGTGCGCTCTCCCGCTCCAGCCAGGACAGGCTCGCCGCGATCGGCAGCATTACCACCGAGGTGTTGAGCGGCATGAAGATCGTGCAGGCATTCGTGCAGGAGCGCCGCGAGGCCGCGCGCTTCTCCGACGCGGTCGAGGCGAGCTTCCAGACCGCGAAGCGACGCATATTGGTGCGCGCGGGCATGACGGCCGTGGTCATTCTGGTCATCTTCGGCTCGATCACCATGATCATGTGGCAGGGCGCGCTCGACGTGGCCTCGGGCCGCATGTCCGGCGGAAGCATCGCCGCATTCGTGCTGACCGGCGGCCTGGTCGCCGGCGCATTCGGCGCGCTGACCGAAGTCTATGGCGATCTGCTGCGCGGGGCCGGTGCCGCCGGGCGGCTCAGTGAACTGACCAGTGCCGTGCCCGGCATCCGCCCGCCCGCCAATCCTGCGCCCATCCCGGCACCGCATGAGGCGCGCCTCACCTTCGAGCACGTCCGCTTTCGCTATCCGACCCGGCCGGACAGCGCCGCGCTGGACGATTTCTCGCTCGACGTGGCGCAGGGCGAGACCGTCGCCATTGTCGGCCCCTCCGGCGCGGGCAAGTCGACCCTGCTCCAGCTGGCCGAGCGCTTCTACGATCCGGCCGAGGGGCGCATCCTCCTGAACGGCGTGGACCTGCGCACAGCCGACCCCGCGGACATTCGCGCCATGATCGCGCTCGTGCCGCAGGAGACGATGATCTTCGCCGCGAGCGCGCGCGACAATCTGCGCTATGGCGCCTGGGATGCCAGCGACGAGGCCCTGCTCGCCGCCGCGCAAGCCGCCAATGCCGTCGATTTCCTCCGGTCGCTGCCTGAGGGCCTCGACACCCAATTGGGCGAAGGCGGCGCCCGCCTCTCCGGAGGCCAGCGCCAGCGTCTCGCCATTGCTCGCGCGCTGCTCAAGGATGCCCCGCTGCTGCTACTCGACGAAGCGACATCGGCCCTCGACGCGGAGTCCGAGAAGCTCGTGCAGGACGCGCTCGCCCGCCTCATGAAGGGCCGGACCACGATCGTCATCGCGCATCGCCTCGCGACCGTCCGCGCCGCCGACCGGATCGTGGTGATGGATCAGGGCCGGATCGTCGAGATCGGCACCCATGCGGAGCTGACCGTGCGGGGCGGCCTCTATGCGCGCCTTGCCTCCCTGCAATTCGCCGAAAACGCATAGATCCGATCGACCTTCGAGTTCTCCGACCGACGGCAACTTCTTTGCCGAACTTCTCCTCATGCCGACATTGTTTCGGCATCCAGTCGAAAGCTGCGGCTCCAAGCTTCAGCGTTCCGCGGCCTCTTCACCTGCTATTACACGCGCCCATATCTTCCTCGGCGCCACACTGCTCCCCTCGGCTGCCATCCTGCTCAAGTGATGACAGCCCTTGGCAAGCATGGCCATGGAAGGTGAGTGCCGCCCTACCCTCTGAATGCCCCACCTTGTTTAGGTCGGATCATTCCGTTCAGGTGGATTATGAGGCGAAGTCGGGCGCGCGCCAGCATGATGATTTTGCTCGATCCGGAGCGCTGCACGGTCAAATCGCACAAGCATTGGCAGCAAACGAAGGCGCCATTTACGGCCCCGCATGGATCAATGACGATCTCACCGAACCCTTGACCGGGCGCCGCGCCGATCAGCATCGCTGGCCCGGGGATCTCACGAAAATCAAACCTAAAGGCAGAGAGAAAACCCATTTGACTACAGAATGTTATCTTAAACCCCTTGCCTTCTTTGCCGCCGTCACCTCCGCCCGGATCCCGCCCTCATCTTGGAGCGGCGCCGAGGCAACGCCTCCATCCTCGATCCGCTCGCAGGCAGAGGGGCTTGGATACGCGATCAGCCAAGTTGAAATTTGATCAGGATGACGAGGGCCGGCGACCTTCTTAAGGGAAGCGCCTCAGCCTCGCGAGGCCGGATCCGACATGCGAACGATGTGGTCGAAAATGGCGGGATGCAGCGGAGCATCGAACTCGCAACCCGCTTCGTGACTTGCCGTCCACATCACCGTCGCCCTGCGCCCTTCGAACCCTGGGAACATCACCCAGACTTCCATCCCCACGCGCAGCTTCACAAAGCTCAGTAGCTTGAAGCCGCTGAGCGACATGTCGGTGATCCGGCTCTTGAACCAGCTTTCTCCCTTGCGGCGCACGCGCACGCCGATGAGCACCGTATGGCGATCATTCAACCGGGAAACATGCCCT
>JAFKLU010000272.1 GCA_017304105.1 Sphingomonadales bacterium | reverse complement strand
GGCGATCACCGCGGCGGGCCGAGGTGCATAGTGCAGCACCTGGTGCAGAATAACGGTATTGGCCGAGCCGGAGGGAAGATCCAGGGCGTTCATGTCGCCCTGGCGCAGTTCGGCATTGGTGATACCGCTCTGTAACAGCTTCGCGCGACCAAAGCGCAGCATCTCGGGCGAACGGTCGATACCGATCATGTGATCAGCACGGTCCGCCAGCAGATGGATCATCGTCCCCGTCCCGGTCCCGATATCGACAAGCACGCCAGGATGGTGACTGCCGATCGCCCGGAGAATAGCCTCGTCGACCTCCTGCGTAGGGACGTGCAGGGCCCGGAGCCGATCCCACTCAGCAGCGTGCGCCGCAAAATAGACTGCCGCGTCGGCCGATCGATCCGCGTTGATCGCCGTGAGACGGGTCGCGTCGGCTGCAACCCATGGATCGCGGCCATGAACTTCGGCCCAGCGGTCGAGCAGCGCGAAGACGGGCTCGACAAGCGATGGAACGCCGAGCCGCAGGAAGACCCAATTCCCTTCCTTTCGCCGGCCAACCAAGCCGCAGTCTATGAGCACCTTCAGATGCTTGGAGATCTTCGGCTGTCCCTGAGCGAGCACCTGGGCAAGCTCGCCGACGGACAACTCCATCTGTTGAAGCAGATAGAGAATCCGGATGCGGACCGGATCGGAAAGGGCATGAAACAGGAGGGCGTCGCGATTCATGAATCGCTATATGCGGATATTGGAATATTGAATCAACAGAATTTGTACCGGAGCTATTCCAAAAAGCCCGATGTGCCTGGCGAAATTTGCTGCAAGGCGCCGAATTGAAGCATGTTGCTATCAGAGGAGCCTGCGCCATTGGCGTCACCAGCGCCCGGACGGACCCTCAAAGCGTGGCTGAGGGGCCGGGCGGCGACATGGATCGAGATTGCCTTCCATGCGGCCTTTGAGCCATCGGGCAGCTCATATATGAGCGGATATACCGCTGAGAGCCGACCGGCCGCATGCTGTCGCGCGCGGTCCCGGCGCTCGTCGTTATCTCCTGGCGCAGCGGGAAGAGCAGGGCGTTGCAACCGGCTCGCCCCTGATTGTCCACCTCGAAGGCCCGGCCGGCTTTCCAGCAACTGCTCGGCGGCGCGAGAGTCGCTTTCGGCAAGGCTGTGCCAGAAGGGAAAGCCGGCAATGACGTGGAACGTAGACGCTGTTTCAGTCTTCGCTTCAACGGCCTTTGGCCTAATATCTAGCGCTTGCCGTGACGAAGAAGCTTCGCCCCTGCTCCGGAAAACCGTCGGTCAACTGATAGAGGTCGTCGAACAGGTTGCGCACGCCCACGCCGATGCTGGAGTGGCGAGCGAAGTCAAAATCGATGCGCATGTTGACCAGCACGTAATTGCCCGTCTTGTAATAGACCGGTACGTTCGCGTTTGCTGTCGCTGGCGTCACCGTCATGCGCTTGCCCGCCCAGTCGATGCTGGGCTTTAGCGAGAGTTTTCCGATCGGCTTCCACTCGGCGTAAGCAAAGCCTTTATGGTTTGGTACGTCGGTCAGGCGGAAGAGGCGGATGAAGCTGCCGGCGGGGCCGGTGCCGACGTCGAAATCGCGGTGAATATAGCCGTAATTGCCGCCGATCTGCAGCGTATCGCTGATCGTCGCGTCGAGTGAGATTTCACCGCCATAATAGTCTGCGGAACCGATATTCTGGCGCTGGTTGCTATTGTTGGCAAGGCGCACCGAAACAAGCGCATCGTCCAGCCAGCTATAGAATAGCGCGCCGGCAACGCGGAGCGGGCCGAAGGTCTTGCTGGCGCCGATCTCGGCATTCGTCGCTCGCTCGGCGCGCAGGTCCGGATTTGGGGATGCCGTGCCGAACTGGCTGCTGAACCGCTCGAACACGGTCGGGAAGCGGACGCGCGAAGCGAGGCTGACATGCGCCCGCGTGCTGCCACCGCCCGTCCAGTCAATCCTGCCCTGGCCATTGAGGCCACCCGAGTTGCGCAACGGGAAGGAGAAGAGGCCGCCCCCTGGGGGCGCCGCGTAATCCTCGGCTCTATCGACATCGCGCCAGTCATATGAGACGCCCAGGGTCAGCGCGAGCTGATCAGAGAAAGCATAGCGGTTCTCGGCGGCCATGCTCCAGCTCCGCTCCGCATTCACCTGCACCGGTTCGAACTGTGGCGTGGTGAAACCGGGGCGGCTCGTCTGCGATTCCTTATGTTCATCATGGCGATAATGGAAGGCGATGGAGAGCCGGTTCTGCGGGACCAGATCGACGGAGAGCTGGACTGAGCCGCCATAGGCCGCATCCCAATAGGGGCTGTCGAATGCACGGGGGAGGGCCTGGCTGTTCTGGTTGCGGTTGTCCCAGCTCTTGAGAAGATTGTCGAACGAGCTGTGGTAGAGCTTCGTCTTGAGCGTCGCTTGATCGCTCAGCGCCGTGGTCGAGAGAAAATAGAAGCTTTCGATCGTCGAATAGGGCCAGGACCAGTTGCGAACCGAGGCGTTAGACGTGTCGCTGATGTGCAGCGGTGCATTCTTGCTGCCATCCTGCTTGGTGTAGCTGATCGAATATTCATCGGTGGCGTTGGGCGTGAAGCCCGCCTTGAGATTTATGCGCCAGTCCTCGGTGCGCGAGAAATCACGATCGCCGCCATCTTCGTTGGCGACGGCGAGGGGGCGGAAGCCCTTGGGCAGTGTCCAATGATCGCGGAAATTGCGGGTGTAGCTGACCTGCGTATACCACTTGTCTTGCCGTGTGCCGATCAGGCCGAAGATATTGTAGGCCTGATCGTCGCCTGTGCGGTCGAAGTCGAGCGTGCCGCGCACTTCGGCTTCCAGCGCCTTGGTGGGCTTTCGAGTCACGAGATTCACCTGACCGCTCATCGCCCCGGGGCCGTCGAGCACGGAGGCATAACCCTTGGCAATCTGTACTTCGGCGACGTCTGACGTGAGGAACTGGCCGAAATCGAGGCGGTTGTCGGCGGGGCGATAAACGCGAACGCCGTCGATCGAGAGGGGGACCTGGAACCGGTCAAAGCCGCGCACGAAGATCAGCCGCTCGTTGCGCGAGCCGCCGCTGTTGGCGAGATTGACGCCGGGAACGAGATTGACCGCATCGGCGAGAGTGACGCGGTTGAATGCCTCGATCGCTTCCTGATCGAGCGTGGTGCCGCCTATCGCAATGCCGCCCGCGCGCTGGCCGGTCACGACGATCTGGCCAAGCGTGAAGCTCTCGCCTTCTTCATCTCCCTCGGCCTTTGCCGCGACCGACATGCAAACGAACGCCGCGGCGCACAGCAGGCGAGCTTTCATGTAATTCCCCCTTCAACACATTTTTTCACGAGCCGGATGGCGCAGTGAGCTGTATATGAATAAACATAGTTTACGGTATACCGAAAAATATAGGATGGGTTGAGAAGGATCGAGACTGATGCATCATGGCTTCACTTCAATCGTCGGCGCTTTGTCCGTCGTGGCCTCGCCTGTTATGGCGCAGACGCACGACCATGGGGCGAGCACGGACTGTAAGACGGCCCTTGTGAAATTGCCTGTGGATCTGGCGGGTTGGGCTGAGCCGCAGTCGGCGCGGGCTGCGAATACGGCGGAGATGGCCTCGGCTGTCAATTTGATCGTCGGCCAGGCGTTCGATCTGGAGCTGCATCCCACGCCGAGCATCACATATACGGTGCCGTCAGCGCGGCCGGGCGGCGCGGCGAGTAGCGGCGGGATTGCGACTTTCCGCATCGACACGGCGGGGGCATATCGTGTCGTGGCCGAGAACGCGGTGTGGCTGGATGTCGTGCTTGATGGGCAAGCGCTGAAAGCCATCAACCATAGCCATGGGCCGGCTTGCTCGGGCATTCGCAAAATGGTCGATTTCCAGCTTGAGCCGGGCGTATACATTTTGCAGTTGGTTGGCAGTGTTACGCCCCACCTGCGGGTAATGGTCACCTCGGTTTCGGGCGCCTAAAGGCCAGTGGGAGGGCAGGCGTAGATCGGCGATAATGAGGTCCGGCGGTCCCAGGATCTTCGAGGAAGAGCCGCAAATGGGCGAACCTGACTCCGATTTCAGTTTGCATCAACATTCGGCCAGTGGCGGCTTGCGGCAGTGTATGCTGGGCACAGGCTATGCGCGCACATCCGCCTACTGGCGATTTTTCTCGGCTTCCTCTCGGCTGAGCTGCCGTGCCTTGCGCTCATGTTTCACCGCCGCCTCGCGCAAACGGCGGGCAAGGTCCGGATCCTCGCTGGCGTCGGCTTTCAGACGGGCGACGCGTGCCAGTTGCGCAAAATAGGTGGCGTCCTTCGGGCTCTCCATGCTGGCCGATTATCCCCCAGGGTTCCGCGTGGCGTCAATGTCGGCAGTGCGGTTGGGGGCGCGTCCGGGCGGTGGCGCACCTCCGGTGACGGAAAACGCTGGAAATTGGTCGCTTCACGCCTTGGAGGCGCCTGTCTATTGTCCCGTTATCGTTCAGTTTCGGTGACGAGGCGGCGGCGCCATGTGCCATAACGGTACCAATAGATGGTGAGGGCGAGGGCCCCGATATTGGCGATGGGATAGCTCCACCAGACGCCGAGGATGCCCCAGGAGGTTCCAAGCGCCAGCACATAGGCAGCGGGCATCTGGAAGAGCCACTGCATCGCGATGGAGATGGTCATGGAGTGGCGCGTGCTGCCCGCGCCCCGGAAGGCGCCGAGCAGGGCCTGGGGCGCGGCCAGTACGCCGAGGAACGGGAAATAGATGTAGGCGAAGGTGGAGGCGCTGGCGACGACGTTCGGCTCGCCCGGAGCGAGCGCCCGCATCATGGCGGGCACGAACGGCAGGTGGACGAGGCCGATGGCGGTCATGCCGAGAAAGCCCAGCCAGGCGGAAAGCCGCGCGGCCTGCTCTGCGCGCGGTACGAGGCCAGCGCCGATATTCTGGCCGACCACCGCCGCCGTGGCGATGGAAAGGCCGATCATCGGCGTGAACCAGAAGAACAGCGGCCGCGTGCCAACGCCGTATGCCGCCAGACCCAGCGTTCCGAAGCTCGCGGCCAGCGACATGAGCAGTAGGGAACTCATCGTGCGGATGCCCTGCTCGATCGACGCGGGAAGGCCGAGGCCGGTGGCGAGGCGGATATGCGTCCAGTCCGGCCGGAAGTGATGGCCGCGCAGATGCAGCGCGGACCGGCCTGACAGCAGATGATGCAGCAGCGCAACCAGCGCGCCGATCTGCACGAGAACCGTCGCGAGCGCCGCGCCAGCCACGCCCATGGCGGGCAGGGGGCCAAGGCCGAAGATCAGCAGCGGATCGATGGCGGCATTGGCGATGATCGTGCCGATCTGCACCCGCATGGCGAAGCGGACCTCGCCAACCGCCTGCAGCATCGCCTGCATCGCCATGAAGCAGAACATCGGGATCATGCCGACAAAGCGGACATGCAGATAGGAGAGGGCGAGATCGCGGATGGCGGGTTCGACGCCGATCAGGCGCAGGAGGGGCGCGGAGAGGCTGGCGCCGATGATGGTGAAGCCGAGCGCCATCAGGCCCACCATGAGCAGGGTCTGCGCGGCGACATGATCGAGCGCCTCGAACCGCTTCGCACCGGCATTCTGCGCGATCAGCACCGCGCCCGCCGTCGAGAGGCCGGAGCCGAGCGAGATCAGCACACTGAACAGCGGCCCTCCCGCCGCGACGCCCGCGATCGCCCCTTCGCCGAGGCGGCCGAGCCAGAAGGCATTGATGATGTCGTAGCTGGACTGGACGAGGTTGGTGAGCGTGATCGGCCACATGACCCGCAGCAGCA
>JAFKLU010000271.1 GCA_017304105.1 Sphingomonadales bacterium | reverse complement strand
TGCTGCGCATCGAGGGCGACAAGGTGGCGCGCTCGGAAGGCGTGAGCGTGATGCAGCCGCTCAATATGCCCTCAGCCTGGAAGGAGTGAGTTGCCGCCGGCCTGGACGGCCGGCGGCGCACTGACGCTCATCAGACCTTCAGATGGAAGACCCTTTCGGCGTTTCCTGAATACATCTTGATCCGATCGGCCTCGGAAATCTTCGCCGCATCCATGAAGGCGGACGCTTCCCGATTGTCCTGATAAGGATAATCCGCTGCGAACAGGATATTGTCGACGCCGACGACCTCCATGCAATATTTCAGCACCGGCTCGGAGAACATCCCACTCGTCGTAATCATCATGTTGCGCTTGAGATAGAAGCTCGGCGCCTCCTTCAGCGAGCCGGTGCCCCAATTGCGCTTCGCGGTATTGTACATGTGGTCGAAGCGATAGACCCAGTAGGGAATCCCCTCCCCCATATGGCCAAGGATGATTTTCAGCTTCGGGAAGCGATCGAAGACGCCGCTGAAAAGCAGGCGCATGCCGTGCGTTCCGGTTTCCACCGCATAACCCCATGAAGCGCCACCCAGACCGTAGGGCCTGAACGGCGCGAGCGAGGTCTCCGGAAGAGAGCGGGGATGGATGTAGATCGGCCGGTCGAGCGCCTCGGCTGCTTCCAGGATGGGCCAGAACCTCTGTTCGTCCAGATAGCCGCCATCCGTGTGGGAATTGACGATAAACCCGTTCAGGCCGAGTTGCTTAATCGCCCGCTCCATCTCCGCCGGCCCCCTTTTCGGGTCGTGCGGGGCCATCGCGCCCAGACCGGCGAACCGGGTCGGGTATTTTCGGATGGCCTCGGCGAGTATGTCGTTGCTCTCCCGCGCGATCGCGACCGCCGTGTCGGGGCTGAACATCTGGACACCCGGCGAAGTCAGGGAAAGCACCTGCATGGCGATGCCGCCTTCGTCCATTTCCTTGATCCGCCCCTCGCCCAGGTTGAGCAGGCGCGGCGTCATGTCCCGGGCGTAGCTGCTATCGCCGAGCAGGGTTTGCGTGAAGGACAGGTCGGAGCCGCTATCGAGATATTTGCCGATGTCGCGAAAGCCATTGAGCTGAGGAAGCGTGGCGAATGCCTCTTCGGTCGTGATGCGCCGGTACTTCTTCGTGGGGGTCGGGAAAGCTCCTTCGAGATTCCGCTGTGCCATGGCCCCGCCCGGCAGCGCAGCCATGGCGCCCAACGCCCCGGCGGCGCGCAACAAATCCCTGCGATTCATCGTCCTTCCCCTCTCACAGCTTGATGTTGAAGACGCGCGCTGCATTCTGCCAATAGATGGCGTCGCGCTCCGGCTGGGTGATCGGCGCGTTGTCCATGAACTGAACTGCCGACGCCGTCCCCTGATAGGGATAGTCGATCGCCCACATGACGTTCCAGGGGCCGAGCACATCCATCGAATATTTGAGCGCTGCGGGATTTTCCTGACCGCTCGTGGTGATGCGCAGATTACGTCTGATATATTCGCTGGGCAGCAGCTTCATGGGTGACTCGCCACGCTGCACGCCGGGCGCGCTCATATAATCCAGACGCCAGATCCAGAAGTGCACCGCCTCTCCCATATGGCCGAGCACGACGGTCAGAGCGGGAAAGCGATCGAACGCCCCGCTCGCCATCAGCCGCACGAAATGGGTCGACGTATCCATACCGTAGCCCCAGAATGCGGAGCCCATGTTATAGTCCTCCATTGCCAGCCGCATCTGATCGGAGGGCGATCGAGGATGGATGTAGATCGGCATGTCCAGGGCCTCGGCGGCTTCAAGGATCGGCCAATATTTCTTGTCGTCCAGATATTCGTTGTTCGTGTGGGAATTGATGATCACGCCGTTGAGCTTCAGCTTGTTCTTGGCGCGCTCGATCTCCTTGGCGGCCGCGGCAGGGTTCTGCGGGGCAATTGTCGCAAGGCCTGCGAAGCGACCGGGATTGCGCGCGATCACTTCGGCCAGCTCGTCATTGGTGCTGCGGGCCACGCCGACCGCGACATCCGGTGCCAGCAGTTGCACGCCGGGGGAGGTCAGGGATAGCAGGTGCATGGTCACGCCATATTCGTCCATCTCGGCAAGCCGGATCTTTTCGAGATCGAGAAGGCGTTTCGGAGTATCGGCGTCGAGATCCGCCGTGATGAGGCGATAGAGCTTGTAATCGAACCGCGTGACCTCGGGCCGCGAGTCCACCAGGGCTTTCATCGCCCGCATATGCTCGCGCGTGGAGAAAGCCTCCTCTGTCGCGATGCGGATCTGCCCCTTGGGCCGCGCTGCGCGGCCCGTTCCGTTAACCAGCGTCGTTGCTGCAGCCGCCGAGGCGCCGCCTAGCAAGGTTCGGCGATCCAGACCCATGTCCATCTCCTAGTCTCACGCCGGCATTGTTCCGGCTTGTGATCGTTCAACAAAAAAGGGGCGGTGGAACGTCGCCCTAGCTCGTGTTCCACCGCCCCCGCGTAATGTCTAAGCTGCCGGATCAGAAGTTGCGGCGCAGCGTGACCGCCACTTCGCGCGGCCGGCCCGGCTGGCCAGTCGTGTAGAAGGCATTCGCGAACTTGTTCACATAATAGAGCTTGTCGAACAGGTTCGTGGCTTCGAGCGAAACCTGCCAATCCTCGTCAAGCGTGCGGTAGGTGAGCCGCGCGTTGACCAGCGTGAACGAGTCCACCTTGACGTTCGGATCGCAGGCAAAGTTGCCGCAATATTTCGGCATGTACGAAATATCGAAGCGCGGAGTCAGCGAGCCGAGGTCGCCCAGTTGCGCCTTGTACTGCGCGCCGATGCTCCACTTCCACTCACCGATACCCGGACGCTTCGATCCCTCGCGCACGTCGTTCGTGGCGAAGTTCGGCTTGCCGAACTTGAAGTCCACGAGGCTGAGCGAGCCGTCGATCGTCATGCCCTCGACCGGACGGATCGTCGTTTCGAGCTCGAAGCCCTTCACGTCCGCGTCCGCCAGGTTGAGATACTGACCGCACAGCCCCGGCACGCCGCCGGCGTTCGCCGGAAGCGGCTGATTGTCCAGGCCGACGCAGGTGGTCGGAATGCCCTGATAGCCCTTATACTTCATGTAGAAGGCCGAGCCGTTGAGGCGCAGCTTGCGGTCGAGCAGATCGGTCTTGAAGCCTGCCTCGTAAGACTGAAGCTTCTCCGCGCCGAACGGGCGGATCTGGCGATAGTCATACGGACGCGGAGCGATGCCGCCGCCCTTGTGGCCGGTGGCGAACTGCGCATAGACCATCGTGTCCTGCGCCAACTTGTAGGACGCGACCGCGCGATAGTCGGTGATGGTCGCCTTGAACGTCCCGGTAAACCCGGTGAGCGGGTTGCTCGGGTTCGAGAGCGGCAGATAATCACCGCGGCCGTCCGGATTGAGGCGACCAAACGTATAGTCCTTGCGCTCGTTCGTGACGCGGATGCCGCCTTCCAGCGTCAGTGCGTCGGTGACGTCCCACCCCGCGTTGGCGAAGCCGGCCTTCACCTTCACGTCGGCCGTGTCGTCGTTGAGGAAGGAGAAGCTCGGCTTGTCCGGCGGGCCGAAGCCCGAGAACGGCGTGTGGATACGCGAGAGCGGGCGGGTCGCCGCATCATAATAGATGCCGCCCACCGTGAAGTGCACCTTGTTGTCGGCGAGATTGCCCGACAGGCGCACTTCCTGGCTGAACTGCTTGTGCGAGAACCAGTCGGTGCTCTGGATGAACACGACGGGCGAGTTGTCGTTGTCGTTGCCGCTCAGCGTATCATATTTGCGATAGCCGGTGATCGACTTGAGGGCCAACTGCGGGCTGATCTCGTAGTCGATCGTGCCCGAGACGCCCCACCCCTCGACCTGGCTCGCGTTCGCCGCGATGTACGGGCCATTGGACGCGCCGACCGGCACTGCCGTGCCGCCACCTGGTCCAGTGGCCTGATAGGTGACGCCCGGATCGTAGAAGTTGGCGTAGCTTGCGAAAGGATCGTTCAGCACCGCACCGGCACGCCGATACTGGCCGTACGTGACAAAGCGATCGTCATAGGCGACGCCCTGATAGGGAATGCTGATGCCCGAGCGGTTCACATAGCCAGTCGCCGCACCCTTGGTTGCGGATTCAGCCGAAGCGATCAGCACGGAAGCCTGAGTATTCGACGTATCCTTGGTGTAGTCGCCGATCAGGTTGATTTCGAGCGGGCTGCCCTGCGGCGCGATACGCAGGAAACCGCGAACTGCGTACATACGCTGGTTCCCCAGCTCGCCGCTACGGCAGTCGCCGCTGGAGATCAGCTTGGGGATCTTGCCGGAGACCACATCAGGATCGGTCGGGTTGAGACATGCGTAGTTATAAAGCTTCACATGTCCGTCGCGATTTCTGGTCACACCGGTGACGCGCGCATAAACGGCGTCCGGCACGACAGTGAAATCTGCGCTCGCCTTGAAGTCGCGGCGGCCGAGATTGCCGACCGATGCCTCGACATAGCCGCCCTTGCCTTCAGGCTTTCTGGAGTAGAGCTTGATGGCGCCGCCTTCGGAGTTCATGCCCGCGAGCGTGCCCTGCGGGCCGCGCAACACCTCCACACGATCCAGATCGACCAGATCGAACGCCGAAGCCGTCACCGTGCCGAAATAGACGTCGTCGACATAGATGCCGACGCCCGGCTCCACCGAGGGGCTCTGGTCCGACTGACCCACGCCGCGAATGAAGGCGCGCATGGAGTTGCCCGAGCCGGCAGGGTTCTGCTGAAGCAGGACGTTCGGGGCCTGCGCCGTGATGTCGCTCAGACGGGTCTGGCTGCGTGCCTCCATCAGCTCGCCGCTCATCGCGGTGATCGCGAGCGGAATGTCCTGCAGGTTCTGCGAGCGCATCTGCGCCGTCACGACGATGACGTCGCTGTCTGCATCCGCAGCCCCTTGAGGATCCTGCGGAGTCTGCGCGAAGGCCGGCGTGGCGAGCATTGCCAGCACCGAGCTGGTCGCCAGACCCAGCCGGATCACGTCGCGCGTCAAATGAGTTCGGAATTTGGTCACTGGACTCTCCCCTCCTGCCGGCTATGCCGGATGTTCCCTGTTTCGCAACGCACCAAACGAGCCAGCCGGCATGCGTAAGACGCATTCCGCCCTGCCCGACCCATTCAGCGGTCTGTGCTTCTCCCTATCGCTTTGCCCCGCAAGAGGCTTTGACTGTGGTAGAGTGCCGAGTTGGCAGAGATGGAAAAGCTACACACCCGTTCCGGGCTGGTGCAAAACTGCCACGGCAACACGGAAGATCCGCCCGACGCACGGCCCTATTCCTCAACAATCCGAGGGTGATCGACGAATTCCGCCTTTGGATTCAGACGCGCGCGATGATAGGCGCGCAGCCATGCTAAACGTGAATGATATCACGGTGCGCCTCGGCGGGCGCACCATCCTGGATGGCGCCACCGCTCAGCTTCCGCCGCGCGGGCGCATCGGCCTCATCGGGCGCAATGGCGCGGGCAAGTCCACTCTGGTGCGCGTGATCGCCAAGATGCTGGAGCCGGACACGGGCTCCATCGACATGCCGCGCGGCAGTCGCCTGGGCTATATCGCGCAGGAAGCGCCGGGCGGATCGGCCACGCCGTTTGAGACGGTGCTTGCCGCCGATCTCGAGCGCGCCGCGCTGATGGAGGAGAGCGAGCGCGAGCATGAGGACATGCACCGCATCGCCGAGATCCACGAGCGGCTGATCGCCATCGACGCGCATTCGGCACCCTCGCGCGCGGCGCGCATCCTCTCGGGCCTCGCTCGGGCCTCGGCTTTGACGAGGAGGCGCAGCACCGCCCGCTGGAGAGCTTCTCGGGCGGCTGGCGGATGCGCGTCGCGCTCGCCTCGCTGCTGTTTTCCGCGCCCGACCTGCTGCTGCTCGACGAGCCTTCCAACCATCTCGATCTGGAAGCGGTGATGTGGCTGGAGGACTTCCTCCAATCCTATCCCGCGACGATCCTGCTGGTCAGCCACGAGCGCGATTTCCTCAACAACGTGGTCGATCACATCCTGCATCTGGAGCGCGGCAAGCTGACCCTCTATGCCGGCGGCTACGACGCGTTCGAGCGGCAGCGCGCCGAGCGGCAGGCGCAGATCGCAGCGGCGCGGGCCAAGCAGCAGGCCCAGCGCGAGAAGCTGCAGGATTATGTGGCACGCAACAGCGCGCGCGCCTCTACCGCCAAGCAGGCCCAGTCGCGCGCCAAGGCATTGGCCCGGATGCAACCGATCGCCGAGCTGGTCGACGATCCCTCGCTCAGCTTCGATTTCCCCAAGCCAGACGAGCTGCGCCCGCCGCTCATCACGCTCGACATGGCCTCGGTCGGCTATAACGGCACGCCGATCCTGAGCCGGCTCAACCTGCGCGTGGACCCGGATGACCGCATCGCGCTGCTCGGCCGCAACGGCAACGGCAAGACCACCCTCGCCCGGCTGCTCTGCGCGCAGCTCAAGCCGCTCGATGGCGCGATGAATGCCTCGGGCAAAATGCGCGTCGGCTATTTCACCCAATATCAGGTGGAAGAGTTGGACCGGGACGAGACGCCGCTGGAGCATATGACCGCGACGATGAAAGGCGCGACGCCCGGCGCAGTGCGTGCGCAGCTCGGCCGGTTCGGATTTTCCGGCGACAAGGCGACGACGCAGGTCGGCAAGCTCTCGGGCGGCGAGCGCGCCCGCCTGGCGCTGGCGCTCATCACCCGCGACGCGCCGCACATGCTCATCCTCGACGAGCCGACCAACCACCTCGATGTCGACGCGCGCGAGGCACTGATCCAGGCCCTCAACGACTATAGCGGCGCGGTGGTGATCGTCAGCCACGACCGGCACATGCTGGAGATGACGGCGGATCGGCTGGTGCTGGTGGACGGCGGCATGGCGCGCGAGTTCGACGGGTCGATCGACGACTATATCGCCTTCGTGCTGGCCGGGGACCGGGGCGACAAGGGCAAGGAGCGCGACTCCGCGCCCAAGCTCAGCAAGCAGGACCGGCGCAAGGCAGCGGCCGAAGCGCGTGAGAAAGGCCAGGCCCTGCGCCATCGCGCCAAGCAGGCCGAGGCGGCGATCGCCAAGCTCGGCAAGGAGCGCAGCGCGATCGATCAGGCGATGTTCGATCCCTCCTCAGCAACGCCCGAGCTGGCCAAGCTCACCATGACCGACCTCATGAAGCGCCGGGCCGAGATCGTGGCGAAGCTAGAGGCGGCCGAAGCGGACTGGCTGGAAGCGAACGAGGGGCTGGAGGCCATCGAGGCATAGCAGCGCGCCTCCGCGTTGCGGGATGGGCGAGCGCGTTACACGTCCGCCAGCCCGCTCCCCTGATCCGAGGCGCCAAGATCCACGAAGCGCTGCTGTAGCCAGCTTGCCGCAGGGCCTGGCGGGGCATCGGGCCGGTGGAGCGCGTGGAAGCGATACAGCCCGCCCGGCTGGTCCGGCAGGGCGAGGCGCACCAGCGTGCCGGCCACAAGATCGCCCTCGATCATCGGCAGCGGCATGTTGCCCCAGCCGATCCCCTCGCGCAGCAGCGCATGTTTGGCGCCGAGATCGGCAAGGCGCCATGTATGCGGTGAACCGACGGCGAAATCCCGCCCCTCCGTGAGCGGCGAGCGATCGGTGAGGACGAGCTGGATATGCTCGCGCGCGGCACCGGGCGCGAGGCGAGCGACGCGCGCAAGCGGATGATCGGGCGCCGCCACCGGCACCAGCGCCACCGAACCGGCCATGCAGCGCTCCAGCCCCTCCACCATCGCGCCGACCGGGCCGGAAATGCCAAGATCCGCCCGCCCCTCCAGCACCAGCGCCGCCACCGCGCCCAGCGCCTCTACATGGAGGCGCAGCGACACGGTGGGGAATTGCGCGCGAAAGCCGCGCAGCACGACCGCGAGACGATCGGACGGTAGCATCACGTCGACGGCGAGGCTGACTTCCGCCTCCAAACCTTCGAGCATGCCCTTCACCTTGGCGCGCAACGCATCGATGCCGACGGCGACGGTGCGCGCCTCGGCCAGCACGGCCTGCCCCGCCTGCGTGAGCTGCGGCTTCTTCGTGCCCTCTCGCTCGAACAGCAGCAGGCCTAGCTGCGCCTCCAGATTGGCGATGCCATAGCTGATGACGGAAACCGCACGATTGAGCTTGCGCCCCGCTGCCGCGAAGCTGCCCGTCTCGACCACGGCCAGAAAGATGCGGAGCTGATCGAAGGTCGGCGTGCCAGGATTTGACATTTCCACTTTCCTGAAAAGTTAATCGTAATTTATACCACTGAACAGGAAAGGCAAGCAGAGCTATCTAGGCGTCATCCAAACGGCCCCCCTATGGGACAAGGAGACACATCATGATCGAACTGCGCCCCTTTGAAAGCCTCGGCGGCGAGAACCATGGCTGGCTGGACGCCAAGCATCATTTCTCCT
>JAFKLU010000270.1:4726-11031 GCA_017304105.1 Sphingomonadales bacterium | reverse complement strand
CGGCCCGGCACAGGAATAGCCGCGATGACGCCAGTCCCCGCCTATGAGTCGCACCGTTTCGCCAGTGCGGACGGTGCGCTCGAGCTCTTCGCCCGCATCTATCCGGGCGAGGGGCCGCCCCTGCTGTTGATGCACGGGCTGACCCGCAACAGCGGGGATTTCGAGTTGCTCGCGGCGCATCTGGCTAGCCGCTACCGCCTGATCGTGCCCGATCAGCGCGGGCGCGGCCTGTCGGACTCCGATCCCAATCCGGCGAATTACCGGCCGGACATCTACTGCGCGGACATGTTCGCGCTGCTGGACGGGCTCGCCATTGATCGCATCGGCCTCATCGGCACCTCAATGGGCGGGTTGATGGCGATGATCATGGCGCATCTGGCGCCCGAGCGCGTTCCGGCGATCGTCCTGAACGATGTCGGCGCGGCGCTCGACCCTGTCGGGCTGGCCCGCATCCAGGGCTATGTCGGCCCGACGAGCGCGGCCTTCGAGAGCTGGNNGAGAGCTGGGAGGCCGCTGCCGCCCGCTGCGCCCGGATCAACGGCGTGGCTTTCCCCGATTTCGGTCCGGCTGACTGGCTCGCCTTCGCCCGCCGCACTTGCCGGGAGGATGCGCAAGGGCAGGTCCGCTTCGCCTATGATCCCGCCATCTCGGAAAGCATCAAGGGCAGCGCGCCCAACACCGTGCCGCCCGATCTCTGGCCGCTGTGGGACTCGCTGACAGGCAAGCCCGTGCTGGTGCTGCGCGGGGCGCTGTCCGATCTGCTTTCCCAGCAGACCGTGCGGGAGATGGATGCGCGGCACACCGGCGCCTTCACGGCGGTTGACGTGCCCCATCGCGGCCATGCACCCTTGCTCGATGAACCGGTGGCGCTGGAGGCGATCGATGCGTTTCTGCAAGAGCATGTGGGCTGAATGAGCGGCGAGCAATCCGGCGCGCGCGCGGGCGCCCGGCCCAATGTCGTGCTGGCGATGCTGCTGCTCGTCTATGTGTTCAACTTCGTCGACCGGCAGATCCTCGCGATCCTCGCCGCACCGATCCAGAAGGAGCTGGAGCTCAGCGATGGCCAGATGGGCCTGCTGGGCGGCCTCGCCTTCGCCTTGCTCTATTCGACCCTCGGCGTGCCGCTGGCCTGGCTCGCGGACCGCACGAGCCGGAGCTGGGTCATCACCATCTCGCTGGTGCTGTGGAGCGGCTTTACGGCTCTGTGCGGCTTTGCCAGCAGCTTCTGGCAGATCTTCCTGGCGCGGCTCGGCGTCGGCATCGGCGAGGCGGGTGGCGTCGCGCCTTCCTATGCGCTGATCGGTGACTATTTCCCCAGTCACCGCCGGGCCTTCGCGCTCTCCGTCTATTCGCTGGGCATTCCGCTCGGCTCGGCGGCGGGCGTGCTCGCGGGGGGCTATATCGCGGCGCAGGTGGATTGGCGCGCGGCCTTCATTGCGGTCGGCATCGCCGGCCTGATCGCCGCACCGCTGTTCAAGCTGGTCGTGCGGGACCGGCCCGCGCCGGTGGCGGCCGAGCGCACGGAAGCGCCGCGCTTCTCCGCCGTGGCCGCCATGCTGGCCGCCAAGCCCTCCTTTTGGCTGCTTTCCTTCGGCGCCGCGACCAGCTCCATGCTGGGCTACGGCCTCGCTTTCTGGCTGCCGAGCCTGCTCCAGCGCAGCTTCGGGCTTGATCTCATCGCCACCTCGCACTTCATCGGCGCGGTGCTGCTGCTGGGCGGTGTCGCGGGCATGCTGCTCGGCGGCTGGCTGGGCGATCGGCTCGGCTCGCGCGATCGCGCCTGGTTCGCCTATGTGCCGGCCTGCGCCTTCATCATCGGCGTGCCCTTCTTCGCGGCGGGCATCTATAGCGGCAGCGCCACGCTGGCCTTCGCCCTGTTCCTCATCCCACAGGCGATGGCCTATGTCTGGCTCGGGCCGATCCTCTCGGCGGTCCAGCATCTCGTCGGCCCATCCGAACGCGCAACCGCCTCGGCGCTGTTCCTCCTCATCAACAATCTCATCGGCCTGGGCGGCGGCATCTTCGCGCTCGGCGCCCTCTCGGAAGCGCTCACGCCCGTCTATGGCGCGGAAGCCCTGCGCTATTCGATGCTCTATTCGCTGGCGCTCTATGCCCTGGCGGCCCTGCTCATGGCCCTGGCCGGACCGCGGCTGAGGCGGGACTGGCACGTCTGAAGGGGGGCGCTGGCGGCGGCTGGGCCCAGCCCCTCCGCCAAGAGCCGGGACTGAACAGGATGGTGCGGAGCTGGGCGTGCTTCAAGGAGCAATGGGCCGAGGCGCTGGAGCATGGCTATATCGAGATCGCGATGGCGCTGTTCAGGCGACGGTGAACTTCCTCGCGCCGAGCGAGGTGGAGCCGGTGGACGGCGTCCCCGGGATGAGCGTCGACCGGGCGATCTACCTCTTCCGCATGCATGAGCTTCAGGTGCGCGGGCCAGCAAGCGACCGGGAGCGGCATCGCGCACGGGAAGCGCAGCCTCGTGTGCAGGATCGGCCGGGGCTGCAGGACTGCGTAGCGCCGATGCAAGGCGGAGCGGTCGGGCGGCGGGGAGCGCGCCGCCCGGCTGACCGGCATCGTCGGCGCCGTCTAAGGCGGCTGGCTCGTCCCGGCCAAGATGGCGGGGACGAGCGTCCAGGCGAGGGGCGCAGTTGGCGTATTGGGCTGCTCAGGCGCCCTTATCGGGCAGCGGTTCGATCCAGGAAGCGGATCAACTGGTCCGCGCACCATGGGCCATCGGTGAAGGGGAAGTGCATCGATGAACCGGGCAGGACGCGCTCCTCGCAGCGCGGGATGGCGGCGCGGATAAGATCATGATCGGCCCGCGAAGTGAGTGTGGGCCCCTTGGGGTAGATATCCGGTGAGAGAAGCAGGGTGGGGGCCTGAACCTGCGGCAGGAGGTCGGTCACGTCAAAAGCGGGATCGGCCACGCAGCGGAAGGCGGCGGCCTGCACATGGGCCGGGATGTTTGCCTGGCACTGGCGGAAATAGAGATCCTGCATGTGATTGATGCCTGAGAGATCGCGACCGCTGTCCTTGCTTTGGAAGGCGCTGATCCAGCTCCCCTTGGCGATCACCTCGTCCGCTGCATCCACGAAGAGCTGTCGAATGGGCTGGGCCGTGCGCACGCAGGCCGCCAGCGTCAGGCTGCGCACGCGCTCGGGATGGGTGGCGGCCAGCACGATCCCGGCGGCGGTGGTCGCCTTGTCCCCGACATAATGGACTTTCTCCAGCCCCAGCGCATCCATGAACGCGACAATTTCCGCGACGAAGCTCTGCGTCGTCAGCGTGTAGCCCAATGGCGGCGCTTCGGAACGGCCATAGCCCGGACGGTCCCAGCGGATCACCCGATAGCGCTCGGCCAGAGTCGGAACCCAGCCATTGTAAAGCGTTGAATCTCCAGCACCATAATGGTTGATGAGGATGGTCTCGGCAGGCTTCCAGGGCTCCACGAAGCAATCATCATAATAAAAGAGCGAGAGGCCGTTCACTGTAATCGAGGGCATGGGGCTCATCCTTCCTACTGATCGGCGTCTGCGGGTCCCTGTCCAGAACGCCGGTTATCCGGGCATCGGCGCAGCGCAGTTGATTGCACAACGCGAACTGGCCATGGAGATGCTGATCCGGCAGGGCAGGACCACTAACCAAAGATAGGTGGCTTGAAGCGCAGGGCGCGGTCATTTGACTGGCAAAATAGTCGAACTGGGAGTGGGTGTGGGGAAATTGGCCGGGGCTGTCGGGGCGAAGTCGGACGGTGATCGCTGGACGTTGCCGCTGTGCGGATCGCTGGCGTTCCTCACGCTGATCTCGATGTTCAACTTTCTGGATCGCTCGCTGCTCGGGCTGGTCCTGCCGCTGATCAAGGCGGATCTGGCGCTGTCCGACACGGCGCTGGGTCTGATCTCGGGGCTGGCATTTGCGCTGTTCAACTCGCTGCTCGGTGTACCGATCGCCAGCTTCGCGGACCGCTCCAACCGGCGAAACATCGTCGGTATCGGCTTTGCATTCTGGAGCCTGATGACAGCGCTGACCGCCTTTGTGGCCAATGGCTGGCAACTCGCTATCTGCCGCTTCCTGATGGGTGCTGGCGAGGCGGCCGGCTCGGCGCCGTCGCAGTCGATCATCGCGGCGCGCTTCTCCGAGGCGCAGCGGCCGCTCGCCATCTCGATCTTCACAGCCTCGACGGCGCTGAGCGCGCTGATCTTCATGCCTGCGGCGGGCTGGGTGGCGAGCGCCTATGGCTGGCGCGCGGCGTTCCTCGCCTCGGGCGCAATGGGCGTGGTGCTGGCGGGGCTGTTCTTCCTTGTCGTCAAGGAGCCGACGCGCGCGCGGCCGGTCGGCGTTGCGAAGCCGGCTTCCGTGCCGATGCTTGGCGCGATCACGATGCTGGTGTCGATCCCGGCCTATCGCTGGCTGTTGGGGGGGGCGGCATTCATGGGCGGGGCGCTCTATTCGATGGCGACATGGCTGACCGCGATGCTGGTGCGCGTGCATGCGTTGAGCATCGTCGAAGTGGCCTCAATCGTCACACCGCTGGGCGGCGTGGCCGGGCTGTTCGGGATCATCGGCACAGGCTGGGTCGCGGATCGACTGGGCCGCCGCGATGCGCGCTGGCGGCTGTGGGTGCCCGCGCTGATCTGCTTCATCTGCGTGCCGGGCTATGTCGCCTTTCTGCTCAGCGACAACTGGCTGATCTGGGTGACGGGCCTGGCGGTCGTCTTCGCGCTCCAGGGCGCCTATCAGGGGCCGGCCTATGCGGCCTGTCTCACTATCGCGCCGGAGCCGATGCGCGCCATCTCCATCTCCGTTCCGGTGCTGTGCTCGGGGCTGGCGGGCCAGATCTTCGGTCCGCTGATTGTCGGCATGCTCAATGACGGCCTGATGAGCCGCTTTGGCGACGAGGCGATTCGCTACTCGCTGCTGGTCCCGGCCGCCTGCACCTTCATGGGCGGGCTGTGCTTTCTCGCGGCGTCCTTCTGTCGCGCACGCACCGCCTGACCAGCACCGCCCGAAGCCGCGTATCGGGCAGGGTGGGGGTGGCTTTTCCAGCCTGAACGAAGCAGCGGCACACGCCCGCCCAACGTCATCGGCATGCGCCCAAGACGCAAGCTAACTGTGCCTAACTTCAAAAAAATATAAATAAAAACATATGCTTATATTTCATATCTTTCGATAGGGCGTGCTTGAGCGGGTCCGGATTAGGCCTTGGGGCAGACGTACGATGCCCGAAACCAACGACGTCGCCAGAACGACCAATGAGGAGGGAGAGGCAATGGGGTTCTCTAAATATCCAAAGCACAGACTGAAGCGGGCTGTGTTTGCCGCAGCGGTGTCAAGCTGCGCACTTTCAATGGCAACGTCTGCTGTGGCCCAGAATGCGGACACGGCGGATACGGAACGCGACGATGCTGACATCATCGTGACAGCACAGTTCCGCGAAACACGCCTTCAGGACACGCCGATCGCCATCACGGCGATCTCAGGCGCCGACCTGAGTGAGAAGGGTCTGACCAACATCGTCGAGATGGCGGCGACCGCGCCGAACGTGAATATCCAGAATTCCGGCTCCTATGGTGGGCCGGCCGTCTATATTCGCGGTGTCGGCCAATATGACTCCAGCTTCGCCTATGAGCAGGGCGTCGGCATCTATGTCGACGACGTCTATCATGGCGTGCTTGTGGGGTCGCTGTTTGACCTGCTCGACCTTGAGCGCGTCGAAATCCTGCGCGGCCCGCAAGGCACGCTGGCCGGGAAAAACTCGATTGGCGGCGCCGTGAAGATGTTCTCCAAGGCACCGACCGGTGACGGCTCGGGCTATATCTCGGCCACCTATGGCAGCTTTGATCGGATCGAACTGCGCGGCGCGTTTGACATTGCACTGGCCGACAATCTGGCCATGCGTGTCTCTGGCTTTTCGAAACGTCGCGAAGGCCATGTGAAACTGGTCGACTTTAACTGTTCGCGCCCCGGCGACGTGTTGCCGACCGACACGTGGAAGACGCAGGTCACGACGAATGAGTCCTGCCAGCTCGGCACGCTGGGCGGCAGCCAGGCCTGGGGCGTGCGCGCTGCGCTGCGCTTCACCCCGAGCGAGGATCTGGAGATCAACATCAGCGGCATGCTCACGCGTGACCGCAGCGAGCCTACCGGCGTGGAGCTGACACGCTGGCCCGACGCGCGGTTCAATAATCCGCCAAACTATGTTTATTACGGGACTTATACCACCAACATCGGCTGGAATGAGCGACCGGAAAACAAGAATGACATGGAGGCGATCACCGGCAAGCTCGACTATAAGCTGAGCGACA
>JAFKLU010000270.1:0-4721 GCA_017304105.1 Sphingomonadales bacterium | reverse complement strand
GACTATAAGCTGAGCGACAATCTCTCCATCACGTCGATCACGGCCTATGAAAGTCTCTACTCCAGCTGGGTAACCGAAGATGGCACCCCCGCTGGCGCGAATGTCGTGCGCAACTTCTCGCCCTATCACCAGTTCACGCAGGAATTGCGCCTGAATGCGGATGTAGCCGATGGGCTTCTCGACCTGGTGGTCGGCGGATATTATTTCAATTCGCTCGGCTATGTCGGTGCGCGCCTCTATGATGCACCGCTGCTCAACTGGATCCAGAACGACCCTGTTCGCTCCAAGAGCCAATCGCTCTTTGCGCATGCCGTGCTGCATCCGGTCGAGAATCTGAATGTTACCGCAGGCATTCGCTACACGGACGACCGCAAGACCTACAAGTTCGTGCGCCTCGATAGCACGACGCGCCTGCCGCTCGCCGGCGGGGCGAATGATCCGCTCAATGTGGGGCAGTTGAACACGGCCCCGCTCGCTGTCTTCGAGGGCGACTCTGTGGATTATCGTCTTGGCGTGGACTATCGCTTCAGCCGCGATTTCATGGTCTACGGCAATTATTCGACCGGCTATAAGGGCGGCGGCATCAATCCGCGTCCCTATATCCCCGCTCAGGCAGTGCCGTTCCAGCCGGAGCGCGTCCATGCCTTCGAACTGGGCTTCAAATCCGACCTGCTGGACCGTCGGGTTCGCCTGAACGCCGCAGCGTTTCTCAACAAATATAACGACATCATCCTGATCGACACGAACGGTTATGGCGGGTTTGTCCTGTCTGCCGTGCCGGTCAATGCGGGCAAGGCCGATGTGAAGGGGTTCGAGTTTGAAACGACGATCGAACCGGTCGATGGGCTCACCTTCCAAGGATCGCTGAGCTATCTCGACTTCAAATATAAGACGCTGAAACAGGACGCGATCGATTCCGGCGTGAACCTGAACTCAAATCCGCCTTATTCGCCGTCCTGGCGCTGGTCTGCGGATCTGGCCTATAAATTCCGCTTTGATAATGGCGCGAGCATCACGCCGCGCCTCTATGCGGACTTCACCGGCAGCTATTATGCGCTGACCGAAAATCGCCCGACCAACTTCATCCCGAACCGCACGATGCTGAATGCGAATATCGCGTTCAATTCCGCTGACGGGGCCTGGGAACTGGTCGCCGGTGTCACCAACATTGCCGACAAGCACTATTATTTCAGTGCCTATGACAACACGCCGACCAAGGTGACGAAGGGCGTCGGACGTCCGCGTGAGTTCCTCGTGACGCTCAAGCGCAACTTCTGATCCATGGTCATCAAGACCTGAACATCCGGCCGGTTCATGCGCGCATGAGCCGGCCGTACTCATTTCCGGCAAGGCAGAGACGCCCCAGTCCCAAGATCATATGGCGATCTGTTGTCCGGCATTTAGGCAGCCACCAGGGAGGTGTGAGAATGCGTAGACCAAAGAGAGGCGGCACGGCCGCGCTTTTATTGGCCCAGATTGGCCTGCTGCCCGGATGTGCCTCGACGCAAGGGGCGGGCGGCGTGAATGTCCATGTGCCGACCCAAGAGATGCTTGACGACGCCGTGCGGCGCACCATTGCCGAGGCGAAGAAGCCCGACAGCAGCGGCACTGGCACCTATCGGGTGACGAAGCATGTGCTCGACACGCTGCCGAGCAGTGTCGTCTATCAACCGACTGATCTCTCCGCCGTGACCCGGCCCATGCCGGTCTATGTCTTTGGCAACGGTGCATGCAGCACCGATGGCGCGAAATCTCGTCATCATTTGCTCGAAATCGCCTCGCATGGCTATCTCGCCATTTCCCCTGGGGGGATTTACTCCGGACCGGACATCAAGATGACGCCGGAGTCGATCCGTAGTCATGACTTCAAGGCGGATCCGTTGCTGATCGGGCAGGCGGTCGACTGGGCAATTCGGGAAAATAGCCGGGCGGGAAGTCCCTTTTACGGGAAGATCGACACCAGCAAGATCGTCCTCTCCGGCTATAGCTGTGGGGGCTATCAGGTGCTCGGCTACGCGGGCGACCCGCGCGTAAGCAGCTATGTGATCCTCAACAGCGGGGTGTTCCCCAAAGCTTATATCCCCATGGATGGGGCGGTGTTGGGCAAAGAGGCTCTGAACCGGATCACCGTGCCGATCCTCTATGTGACGGGTGGGCCGGAGGATGTGGCCTATTCAGTCGCGCGGGACGATGTGCGCCGGATCCACAAAGCGCCAGTCATATGGATTGACACCCCTGCCACCCATGCCGGCACTTTTGCCGAGCCCAATGGGGGCCGGGTGGCGCAGGCGGTGGTGCAATGGCTCGACTGGACGACGCGCGGCGACAAGCAGGCGGCCGCCTGGTTTACCGGGCCAGACTGCACCCTGTGCACCTCCCCGCAATGGACGGTGACCCGGCGCAACCAGGCCTTGCTTGGCAAGCTGCGGTAACGGCCGCCATGCCGGCTTCCCTCAGGGGGCAGTCGGCGACTGCTTGGCGATCTGCTCCTCATAGAGCGCGGTGTGGCGGCTGGTACCCATCGCGGCGATGCGTGCCGCATTGGGCGGCTCGACCGGCAGCGCGGACATGATCGCCCGCGCGCGGGTGGCGAGAGTCTTGGCGATTTCCGGATGGGTGAGAATATACATGTCGTTGCGACGGATGCCGTTGAGTACGCGCAGGCCGGCTTCCTCCGCCGTCATGGCGCTGGCGAAGATCGGACTGGCGGCGCGGGCGGCGAAATCCGGTGCGGGCGGGGGTGCGGCGCCGCTGTCGGCAAAGACATCGGGGCGCACCTGCGCGGTGCTCTCGAACAGCTCCGATTGGACCGCTGCAGGGCAATAAACCGATACGCCGATGCCCTGATCCATCAGATCGCCGCGCAGACTCTCCGACAGGCCGACCACGGCGAATTTGGACGTGCAGTAAAGCCCGGCCGAGACTGATGCGGACAGGCCGCCCATCGACGAGGTGTTGACGATGTGGCCGCCCTGACCATGGGCGAGCATGCGTGGCACGAAGGTCTGGATGCCATTGATCACGCCGCCCAGATTGACGCCGAGGCAGAAATCCCAGTCGGCATAGGTCGCCTCCTGCATCTTGCCGGAAATATTGATGCCCGCATTGTTGCAAAGAACATGGACCGGGCCGAAACGCTGCTCGGCTTCGTCCGCAGCGCGGACCCAGGCCGCGCGATCGGTGACGTCAAGCGTGATGGCATGGACGCGGTCGACCGCGTCGAACGTCGCGAGGGCCGCTTCCAGCTCATTCGTGCGCACGTCGGTGAGGACCACCTTCATGCCGGCGCCCACAAAGGCGCGCGCCATACCAAGGCCGATGCCGCTGGCTGCACCCGTGACGAATGCGGTTTTGTCGTTGAAGTCCTGCATGATTCTCCTCCCCCGTTACGGTGGGGCTGTCCGCCGGTCGCAGCCCCTGCCGGCGCCGCTTGCTGTGATTAGCGATGCTGCTGAATGAATTGGTGAACCTGCTCCGCGCACCATGTGGCGTCCGTGAAGGGGAAGTGCATGGTTGAGCCGGGCAGGATGCGACGCTCGCAGGTCGAGATCGAAGCGAGGATCAGATCCTGCTCGGCGCGCGTGACCAGCGGCGTTTCCTCATCGGGCGAGAGCAGTAGCGTCGGCGCCTTCACCGACGTGAGCAGCGGCTCAACGTCGAATGAGGGATCTGCCACGCAGCGATAGGCAGCGGCCTGCACATGCGCTGGAATATTGGCCTGAACCTGGCGGTAGTAGAGGTCCTGCATAGGATCGGCCGGGGCGTTGAGCGCCTTGTCACCCGACTGGCTCTCAAAGGCGGCAATCCAGCTGCCCTTGGCGAGCACATTTTCGGCGCCATCGAGGAAGCCTTGACGCACGCGCTTGCCCGAGAGGAAGCAGACCGAAAGCGTGAGGCTCTTTACACGCTCGGGATAGGAGGCAGCCAGCGCAATGCCTGCGGCGCAGGCGACTTTGTCACCCACATAATGAACCTTTTCCAGGCCCAGCGCGTCCATGAACCCGGTGATATCGGCAACGAAGCTCTGCGGGGTCAGTTGATAGCCAAAGCCGGGCTTTTCAGACCGGCCATAGCCGGGGCGATCCCAGCGGATCACACGATAATGTTGCGCCAGAATGGGGATCCAGCGATTGTAGAGCGAGGAATCGCCGCCGCCATAATGGTTGAACAGGATCGTCTCCGCCGGTTCCCATGGCGATGTGAAATCATCGTCATAATAGAAAAGGTCCAGATCATTGACCTTAACATGCGGCATAGCCTCTCCAATCTCGTCATTTTTCGGGTTTTGCCCGCAGCCTATTCCGGGCGGCGGGCAACATAAGCCTAACCTTCGATAGGCTGTCTGCAAGCCGCTTCGGTCAGGCGAGAGGCGCGATGGGCCGGCCCGGCAGGGCCAGCCCGGCATGCGCGAGTCAGTAGCCCAGGATCGCTTTGGTTTCGAGATATTCGTCCAGCGCGAAGACGCCATATTCGCGGCCATTGCCGGACTGTTTGTAGCCGCCGAACGGCGCATAGCCCGACCAGGCAGGATAGTTGATATGGACCTGGCCTGCGCGGATGCGTCGGGCGACGCGGCGGGCCGCCTCGAGATCCCTCGACTGGACATGGCTGCTCAGGCCATAGACGGTGGCGTTGGCGATGCGGATCGCGTCATCCTCATCCTGATAGGGCATGATGACGACGACGGGGCCGAAGATCTCCTCCTGCGCGATGCGCATGTC
>JAFKLU010000269.1 GCA_017304105.1 Sphingomonadales bacterium | reverse complement strand
GCATCAATGCGGCCTGCCGAAGAAAATGGCGTTGGAGCTGTTCAAGCCGTTCATCTATGCCCGCCTTGAGGCCAAGGGCTTCAGCCAGACGGTGAAGCAATCCAAAAAGCTGGTGGAAAAGGAAAAGCCGGAAGTCTGGGATATCCTGGAAGAGGTGATCCGCGAACATCCGGTGCTACTCAACCGCGCGCCGACCCTGCACCGCCTCGGCATTCAGGCGTTTGAGCCGGTGCTGATCGAAGGCAAGGCGATTCAGCTTCATCCGCTGGTCTGTACCGCCTTCAACGCCGACTTCGACGGCGACCAGATGGCGGTACATGTGCCGTTGTCGCTTGAGGCACAGCTCGAAGCGCGCGTGCTGATGATGTCCACCAACAACATCCTCAGCCCCGCCAACGGCAAGCCGATCATCGTGCCGACGCAGGATATCGTGCTCGGCCTCTATTACCTCAGTCAGGAACGTGAAAAGGAACCGGGCGAGGGCATGGTGATGACACCCAATGGAGTCATCACCGACCGCGATACGCTGCGCAAGCACCCGCCCGACATCTTGCTCACCAACTACAAGATGCTCGACTATCTCCTGCTCCGCGGGCGCGATAAACCGCTGTGGCAGCAAAACGATCCGGACACACTTCGATTTCTCGTGGTGGACGAGATGCATACCTTCGACGGGGCACAAGGGGCAGACCTTGCACTGCTCCTGCGGCGGCTGAAGCACAGGCTGGCCACACCAGAACAACACCTCGTTTGCGTCGGTTCCTCGGCCACGCTTGGTTCCGGTGACGAAGCCGCAACTGAGCTCCGCAGCTATGCTGAGACCATATTCGGGGAGCCTTTTGACAGCGGCGCAGTTGTCCGAGAGACGCGAAAAACCCCCAATGAGGTTTTCGGAGATCCAGAATATCTGGACCGACCGAACCCGTCAGAAGTCCTAGCCGCGCTGGATGAGGCCGAGAACCTAGATCAACCAAGCGCAGCTCGCCGGCTGGCCCTCTGCCTTTTCCCTGATGTCGAGGACACGGACCTGGCCTTTCTCCATGCTGGCGATCCATCGGATGCTAGGTGGCGGATAGCTTTGGGAACGCGGCTACTACAGCATCACCTTTGCCAGCGAGTGCTGAAGATTATCGCAGAAAACCCTGGCCCTGCTTCTCTGGAAGCAATCGCTGCCGGTCTTTCGCACGTCAGAGTGCTTCGGGACTGGTCGCCAACAGACCATCATGCTCTTGCCGAACTGGTGGTGGCGTTGGTCGCCTGGGCTCGGTCTGGCGCGCCCGAGAGCCCGCGCCCACTCTTTAATGTCCGACTTCAGGTCTGGGTCAGAGAAATGTCCCGGATGGTAACCAACTTGCCGCGGATGCTTTCCAGCGCGGAGCGGTCTGAAATCAACCTTTTCCACGCGCTCGACCTCGATCGCCACGCGCTGCGCCGCAACCTTCCCATCGTCAACTGCAACCGGTGCGGCGCCACGGCGCATGTTGGCCGGCTCAATTCGGGCTCGAAGTCCTGCTGGGCACCACTTGATCAGCTCTACGAAGAATTTTTCGATGACGCCGGCGGGGAGCGGATTCGCCTTTTCTTTCACGATTCCATTGACCGCATGGTGCAGGCCAGTGCTGGCGGGGGCCAGATCGTCAAGGGGCTCCTCAACTCTGAGACGGTAGAGTTCACGCCAGCCGATCACGATGGCCTCGAGCAAGGTCCGAGCGCACCTGTCTGGATGTATAGCCCGACCGATGATCAGGGCCGGATCGACCGGACCTGTCCTGCGTGCGGCCAGGCGCGGGGTCTTCTGCTGTTCGGGATGCGGGCCGCACGGCTCACTACCGGCGTCACCGGAACCCTTTACACATCAGAACAGAACGAGGAAGATCCGGACGCGAAACCACGCTTCCTGATGTTCTCAGATTCGGTTCAGGATGCGGCTCACCGGGCGGCCGTTGCCGAGACGCGCAATGCGCTTTCAGTCTATCAGAAGTCGCTGTTTGCCGCTTTGGCGAGTGCCGAAAGTGGTGCCCTGACCCTTCGAGAAGTGATCGAGCAGGTCCCGGCAGCCAATCTCGACAGGCTCGGTCCGGACGACTTTACAGCACTCTTCATTTCAAAGGAGCAAACCTGGCGACATAGATACCAGGATCTCGTCCGCGAGGGAGTGTCGATCACTGACCCCGTCTTTCTTGAGCATATGCGTATCAGGCTGGGCTGGGAGTATTTCGTCGATCTGAGCTACAGGGCCCATTTCAGTCACACGCTTGAAGTGAACGGAATGGCGGTCGCCGATGTTCCCGTTGTCCGGTTGCAAGCGTCAGCGGAACGGCTCTCGAGCGAGCTGCGCAACGCCTTTCCCGGTGCGCCCGAGGTCGATAGCCATTCACTCACGCAGTTCCTGTCTGGCGTGGTTCAACGAATGCAGCGGCAGGGATCTGTCGCACATCCGTATATCGTGAGTGCCGTTGCAACTAGCCAAGCGGGGCGCGGGCTCAACTGGTTCGCAGCCGCCGCGCAGATGGGGCTCGGCAGAACCGGAACACTTCCGGCACCTAACCATCGGCGCGGTCTGGCTCCGATCCCGATCACCCTGCAAAGCGGCCCGCCAGGGTTCGAACGAATAACCCGCAATCAGGGGTCGAATTGGTATCGGGACTGGTTGTTCCGTACGCTCGGCCCGGTTGACCTGCATCTCGGTACGGATCCGGATAGCGTATTACCGATGGTGCTCAACCGTCTGGAAGCTGACGCGATCATCCGGAGAGTGAATGGACCGGAAGGCCAGAACCGTCACGCATGGCTGCTGGAGCCAGAACAGGTCACCGTCTCGATAGCCGTCGCAAGCCATGTCTGCGGCTCATGCGGCCGCCGTGAAACATCGCTCGCCGAGAACGCCGAGATGGTTCTTGGAACTCCATGTACCCGGATCGGCTGCAACGGCCAGCTTGAGCCATCGGGCCAGCCACAGCGACAGGCCCTTCGGCGATCCCTGACATCCGACCGCAACCATCGTGTCGTAGCTCGTGAACACACCGGAATACTCGAGGCAGACGAGCGGCTGCGCGTGGAAACCGGCTTCATCAAGGGCGAAGCCCGATGGTCACCTAATTTGATCTCTGCCACACCGACCCTGGAAATGGGGATCGACATCGGCGACCTGTCGACGCTTCTCCTGAGCTCCGTTCCCCCCGAGGAGGCTAATTACGTACAGCGGATGGGGCGGAGCGGCCGTCGAGACGGGAACGCGCTGAACCTGGTGCTTGCCAATGCGCGGCCTCACGACCTGCAGTTCTGGGAAGATCCGACCCCCATGCTTGCAGGTCAGGTGCGCCCACCGGGTGTATTCCTTGCTGCTGAGGAAGTGCTCCTGCGGCAGGCGACTGCCTTCACGCTCGATGCCTATGTCGCCGCCTCGGTCGAGGTCGCCGATTATGGCAAGGTGCGTGACGTTCTTAAACGTCGCGCGAGCGAGGCAACAGAAGGATTTCCCATTGAGTGGCTGGAGCTCGTCAGGGAGCGCGGGGCGCACCTAGCCGATGCGTTTCTTTCATGCCTTCCACAGGAAGTTCAAGCCCGCGCAGACCTCGTCGACCGGGTGCGTTCATATCTGACTGGAACCGATACCCGCTCGATAGGCTGGCGCGTCGGAACTGCCTTTGACGAAGCAGCCGAGGAGCGGGCCCGTCTCCTGCAGAAGCGCGAGGAGGCGACACGCGAGTTGGAACGCCTCCGGCGGCGGCGGGCGGAGCTGACAGACGAAGAGTTCGAAAAGCGCGAAGCTGAGATCGCGCGGGACCGGACCGAGATAAACCGGCTGATCCGGAGCGGCATCGACGATGTGCCAGTGATAAAATACCTGACAGACAAGGGTATCTTGCCGAACTACGCGTTCCCCGAAGAGGGAGTGAAACTGACATCGATCCTGTCACGCCGCAATGACAACGCCCGTGACGAAGACGGCCTTCTCTATCTTGAATATTCGCGACCAGCGAGCTCCGCTTTGTCCGAGTTCGCACCCGGTCAGTACTTCTACGCGAATGGCCGCCAGGTTCAGATCGAGCGGATTGAAATCGGCAAGGAAGACCTCACAGCTTGGACCTTCTGCCCCGCCTGCTCGCACGTCGCGAGACGGATCGAAGAGACCGAAAGCAGGAATTGTCCGAGGTGCGGCGACGAAATGTGGTCCGACACCGGGGCGCACCATGACGTGGTTCAGCTCAAGGCTGTCATATCGGTAGACAGCGAGGAAAAGGCAGTCATTCGGGACCTTGATCAGCGCGATCAGCGACAGTTTGATCGCGTCCTGATGCCATTCCACGAGCCGGGTGATATCATTGTTTCTTGGTTCACCCGGCGCGATGGGGGGGCGCCGTTCGGGTTCGAATTTATCCCAAGCTGCACCTTCCGGGATTTCAACTTCGGACAGAAATCAACCGCACCGACCGGACCGAAGATCGCCGGCGAACGGCGCGCAGCACAACCGTTCCGGATTTGCCGGCACTGCGGCACCACTCAGATGCCGCCGCGGGATGATGACGACTCTGGAACACATCCGCCGAGCTGCCTGGTCTCACGCGAGCAGGGTCTAGCGCGCGAGAAGTGGGAGACCGAGGTTTTCTTGATGCGCGGGTTCGACACCGAGGCGCTTCGGATCGTGATCCCGGTTGTCGGGGAAGCCGACGATGACGATCTAAAGAGTTTCGTGGCCGCGATTAACCTGGGGATGCGCCGGCACTTTGCGGGCAAAGTGGATCATATCCGCTCGACTGTGTTCCAGGCGCAGCTCGATGGCATGGCCACAGTTCGAAGCCTGTATCTCTATGACTCCGTCCCTGGCGGGTCGGGTTATTTGCGCCAGATTGCAGAGCATCCGGATTCGATGCGGGCGGTGATTGAACGTGCGGTAGAGGCCCTGCGCGACTGCCCCTGCAATCAAGAACCGGACCGAAACGGTTGCTACCGCTGCGTCAAGCCATACCGGTCACAGTTCGGTCCCGGGGAGCCGGACCGAGACCGCGCGCGTTCGATGATGGAAGCAATCCTGCAGAAGTGGGATAGCCTGACACGAACCGATCACGGCATTGATGACTCCATTCGCGGCGCGCTGGTGGAAAGTGCGCTCGAGAAGCGACTTCTCCGGATTCTCTCCGAGATTTACGGCGAAGGCGCGCTGACTCCGCAAGTGCTCGCAGGCGGACGACGGGGATTCGTGCTCCGTGCCGGCCGATCGCATGCACCAAAGCTGTGGACCATCGAGCCGCAAGTTCAAATCGACGCGCGGTTCCGCGGCCTTCCGAAGAAACGGATCGATTTTCTGCTAACGCCCGTTGGCCGTGCCGGAGTGAAGCCGGTTGTGATCGAGATGGACGGGATCGAGTACCACGCCGCCACCGTCGCCCAGGATCTCCTCGATCGCCTGACAATGATCAGGTCCGGGGAGGTCCGGGTCTGGACGCTTGCCTGGAAGGACCTCGATGCAGATACGGCGGGACCGCAGAACCCTCTCGCTGAAATAAGCCTCGGCGCGGAAAAGATCGGGCGTCTTGGCCGGGTCCTCGCACACCCGAGTTTCTCTCCCTTTGCAGATGCAGTGCGGGCGGTTCAGAATGAAAGCGCGCTCACTGGGCTGCGTCGTCTGCTTGATGGGGACGAGGAAGATGCAATTGTCGCCCGGTCAGTCCTGATCCGCGGCTTGGTTGCGACAGGGCGGCCGCTGGACGAGCTCTATCCTGATCGCGCCAGGACCGCCGGCAAGACACTGCTCAGCCTGAAGGATGCCAGCTTCCGGCTCGCCCGAGAAAGCGCCGGCTGGCAGCCGCCG
>JAFKLU010000268.1 GCA_017304105.1 Sphingomonadales bacterium | reverse complement strand
GAGAACTGGATGAGCGCGATGACTCGCAACGGCCATGGCCTCTCCGAGGAGCGCGCGCTGGCGCCGGACGAGCAGGCGGCCGAAGCGCTGATGATGGGCCTGCGGCTCGCCGAGGGCGTCGATCTCGCGACTCTTGCCGAGCGCACGGGACTGCGGAGGGAAGCGCTGATCGATCCGGAAGCCGTGCGGCGCCTCGTGGGGCATGGATTGTTGCGCATCGCGGGCAATCGCCTGTCCGTCACGCCCGCCGGCATGCTGCTGCTCGACGGCATCCTTGCCGAGATCGTGGCGGTCTGAGCCATGTGCGTCCTCGCCTTTGCCTGGGCCGCGCATCCGCGCTGGCGGCTGGTGCTGGCCGGCAATCGCGACGAGCTGCATGCCCGGCCGGCCGCGCCGCTGGCCCGCTGGGACGCGCCGGGTGATGTCATCGCCGGGCGCGATCTCCAGTCGGGCGGAACGTGGCTGGGCATCTCGGAGCAGGGCCGTCTCGCGGTCGTCACCAATTTGCGCGGCTATGGCCCGCCCACGCCGGACCGCGCCTCGCGCGGCGCGCTGGTGAGCGATCTCCTCTCCGGCAGCGGTCGCTATGCCGATCCCGACACGGCCGCACTCGATGACTTCAATCCCTTCAACCTCATCGTCGCCGATCAGAGCGAGGCACATTTCCTCACCAATCGTCCTGAGCCGACCCGCACCCTGCTGGGCGCGGGCGTCTATGGCCTCTCCAATGGCGCGCTGGACGAACCCTGGCCCAAGACGACCCAGCTCAAGGCCGCGCTGCTCGACTGGCTGTTGCGCGATGCGGAACGGCCTGAGGCGCTCTTCGATGCGCTCGCGCAGGAGCGCTTACCGGACTTCGGCCTGCCGCCGCGAAGCCCCTCGGACGTTCCCCAGGAAGCGCGGCAATCGCCCATCTTCATCCGCAATTCCGTCTATGGGACGCGTTGCAGCACCGTGGTGGCGGTCGATGCGGACGGGCATGGCGTGATTGTCGAGCGTCGTTTCGATGCGGGCGGCGAGCCGCGCGGCGAGGCGCGTCTTGCGTTCCGCTGGCCCGACTGACGGGCACCGCTACCGCCGGTAGAGCGGCCTGGCGTTTGTCCTGTTTAGATTGAAGCAAGCCCCATCCGTTCGTGTCGAGGGCATTGCTAATCGAGCAGCGTCGCCACCGTATGCAGCGCGACGCCCACCAGCCCGCCGACGAGCGTGCCGTTGATGCGGATATATTGCAGATCCCGTCCCACCGCATTTTCGAGCCGGTCGGTGATGGTCTGCGCGTCCCAGCCCCGCACCGTTTCCGACACCAGCGTCACGATCGCGTCGCCATAGCGCGCCGCCGTGCCGACCGCGACGCGGCGCGCGAAGCGGTTGACGAGATGCTTGAGCGCCGGGTCGTCGCGCAGCGTCTCGCCCACCTGCCGGATGACCTCGCCGAGCCGCCCGGCAAGCACCGCCTGCGGATCCCGCGCGGCCCTGAGCAGCCCCTCGCGCGCCGCCTGCCACAAGCCATCGAGCCAGCGCTGCATGGCGGGATTGGCGATCATCTCGTCACGAATGCGGTCGACACGGGCCTGCATCTTCGCATCGTGCTGAAGATCATGGGCCAGCGTCATCAGTCCTTCCTCGACCTTGATGCGCAGGCTGTGGCCGGGGTCGTCCGCCGCTTCCTGCAGCAGCTTGTCGAGCCCCTCGATGATCTTGGTCGCAAGCGTCTCATCGAGGCCCGTCCAGCGCATGATCGTGCCCGATTTCTCGTGCACCATCTGGTGGATCAGCGCGCTGTTCGCATCGAGCGTGCGTGCGGCCCAGCGGATGAGCGCATCCATCACCGGCTGGTGGCGGCCGTCCTTCATCGCGGCGGCAAGGAGCTGCCCGAGCATGGGCGCGAGTTTGATCTGGCCGATGCGCTGGGTGAGCGCACTCTTGATCATGCCGCCGAGCCGTTCGTCATCGAGCGCCTCAAGGCTGTCGGCCAGCAGGCGAGAGGCGCCGCGGCGCAGCCGATCGTCGCCGCCCGCAGGGGCAGCCAGCAACCGCCCGGCAGCACCCGCTACGTCGAGCCGGCCCATGCGCCGCGCCACCACGGCAGGGGTGAGGAAATTATCGCGCAGGAAGATGGCGAGCGTATCGCCGATCCGGTCCTTGTTGCGCGGGATGATCGCCGTATGCGGGATAGGGAGGCCGAGGGGATGGCGGAACAGCGCCGTCACCGCGAACCAGTCCGCCAGCCCGCCGACCATCGCCGCCTCCGCGAAGGCGCGGACGTAACCGACGGCGGGATGCGTTCCCTCCAGGCTGCGCGCGAGCAGATAGATCGCCGCCATCGCCACGAGGAGGCCAGTTGCGACGATACGCATCCTGCGTGCCGCGTTCGCCGCGATCCGGATCATGCCTCTCTCTCGCCGAGCATCGTCACCCTGTCATGGCGCCTGTGGAGCGCAAAGACAATATGGGTGACAAGCCTTGGCCGACGGCTTTGGTTCCCCGCCTACTCCGCCGGCTGCGGCGTGGCCGCCTCGCCCTTGCCGTCATAGGTGAGGAAGCGCTGGCGCAGCCACGGGCCCAGCCGCTTCTCCAGCCCATCGGCCAGGCTGAACGCGGCCGGCACGATCGCCAGGGTGAGCAGGGTCGAAAGCACGAGGCCGCCGATCACCGTGATGCCCATCGGCGAGCGCCAGGCACCGTCGCCGGTGAGCGAGAGCGCGGTCGGGATCATGCCCGCCGTCATCGCGACGGTGGTCATCACGATCGGCTGGGCGCGCTTGTGCCCGGCCTCCATGATCGCATCGAACTTGGGCACGCCGCGATCCATCTCCTCCAGCGCGAAGTCGATGAGCAGGATCGAGTTCTTGGCGACGATGCCGAGCAGCATCAGCAGGCCGATATAGACCGGCAGCGAGATGGGCTCACCCAGCACGAGCAGGAACAGAAGGCCGCCGAGCGGCGCCAGCGCCAGCGAGCACATGTTCACCAACGGCGAGATGAAGCGCTTGTAGAGCAGCACCAGCACCGCGAAGACCAGCATCACGCCGGATGCCACCGCGATGATGAAGTTGACGATCAGCTCCTGCTGCCACTTGTCGTTGCCCACCGCCTCGTTGGTGATGCCCTGCGGCAGGTTCTGCATGATGGGCAGATTCTTGATCTTGTTCATGACCGGCCCCTTGACCGCATTCTTGGCAAGATCGGCACCCACGAAGATGCGGCGCTGCTGGGCATAGCGCTGGATCGAGGTCGGTCCGGCACCGAAGCTGATCTCGGCGACGCGGCTGAGCGGCACGGAGGTTCCCGATGTCGTCTGCACCGGCAGATTCTCGATCGTCGAGAGATCGCGCCGCGAGCTTTCGGGCAGCATCACGCGGATCGGCACCTGCCGGTCGGAAAGCGAGAACTTCGCGCTGTTCTGGTCGATGTCGCCGAGCGTCGCTATGCGGATGGTCTGGCTCAGCGACTGGGTCGTGACGCCCAGTTGCGCGGCCAGATCGAGGCGCGGCTTGATGATGAGTTCAGGCCGCTGCATGTCGGCGTTGACGCGCGGCGCCACCACTTCCGGCAGCGTCTTCATCTGCTCGGCGAGCTTGGCTGCGGTCTCCTCCAGCAGCTTGGGGTCCGAGCCGTTGAGCATCACCGAGATGTCGCGCCCGGTGCCGAAGCCGCCCTGCTGGGAGGCGAAGCTCACCCGCGCATCGGGGAAGTTGGCGAGTTGCGGCGCAAGGTCGCGCTCGAACTGGATGCTGGAGCGCTTGCGATCAGGCTTCAGCGTGATGAAGATGCGCGCATTGCCCTCGCGGATATTCTCCATCGCGGTTTCGACCTCGGGCTGCGCATTGATGAGCGCCGCCACGCGATCGGTCACCACCTCGGTCTGCTTGACCGTCGTGCCCGGCACCATCTCGATGTTGATGCGGCTGAAGTCGTTGTCCTGATTGGGCTCGAACTGCTGCGGCATGGTGGCGAGCAGCACGATGGTCGCGATGAAGGCGAGCAGGCCGAAGCCCATCATCCACACGCGATGATCGAGAAACTTGGCAGCGATCCGCCGGCCGATTCCGCCGCCCTGCGCATAAGCCCGCGCGCGCCGCGTATCGAGCGCCCAGGAGAGCAGCGCCATGTAGCGGTCCATCAGCCAGCCCTCGCCGTGCTTCTCCTCGCCATGATGTTCGAGGAAATAGGCGGCGATCAGCGGCGTGATCATGCGCGCGACGGCCAGCGAGATGAGCACCGAGATGACCACGGTGAAACCGAAATTCTTGAAGAACTGGCCGGAGATGCCGGGCATGAGGCCGACGGGCAGGAACACCGCGACGATGGAGAAAGTCGTCGCCACCACGGCCAGGCCGATCTCGTCGGCGGCGTCGATGGAGGCTTGATAGGCCGTCTTGCCCATGCGCATGTGGCGCACGATGTTCTCGATCTCCACGATCGCGTCATCGACCAGCACGCCCGCCACCAGACCAAGCGCGAGCAGGGACAGGAAGTTGAGGTTGAACCCCATCATGTCCATGAAGAAGAAGGTCGGGATCGCCGCGAGCGGGATGGCGATGGCGCTGATCACCGTCGCGCGCCAGTCGCGCAGGAAGATGAACACCACGATCACGGCGAGCACCGCGCCCTCGATGATGGCGTGCATCGAGCTGGAATACTGGCTCTTGGTGTAGTTCACGCTGGTGAACAGCTGGCGGAACTTGACGCCGGGATTCTCCGCCTCGAGCTTTTTCAGCGTCTCCATCGTCGCGTCATAGACATTGACGTCCGACGCGCCCTTCGCGCGCTGGATCGAGAAGGTGACGACCTGCTTGCCCTCGACCTTGCCGAGACGCTTCTGCTCGCCATAGCCGTCCGTCACGGAGGCGATCTCGGACAGCAGCACGGAACGGCCATTGCCCAGGGAAATCTGCGTCTGCCCCAGATCATAGGCGTTGAGCGCATTGCCCAGAACGCGCACGGACTGGCGCGAGCCGGCAATCTCGGCCTGCCCGCCGGCGGCGTTCAGGTTGACCTGACGCAGCACGTTGTTGACCTGCGTCGCGGTCACGCCGAGCGACTGCATCTTGACCGGGTCGAGGATCACGCGGATCTCGCGGTCCACGCCGCCGCCGCGGTCCACCTGCGCCATGCCTTCGATGCCGAGCAGGCGCTTGGCGACGGTGTCGTCGACGAACCAGCTCAATTGCTCGATGGTCATGTCGGTCGCTTGGACGGCAAAGAAAGCGATTTCGCCGCCGCCATTGACCTCGACCTTCTGGACGAGCGGTTCGAGAATGCCATCCGGCAGGTTGGAACGGATCTGGTCAACCGCGTTCTTGACTTCCTGCGTGGCGACGTTGGGGTCGATGCCGATCTGGAACTGGACGAAAGTCTCGCTCGATCCCTCACGGGCGTTGGACTGGATTTCGTCCACACCGTTGATGCCGCGCACGGCGGCCTCGACGCGCTGCGTGATCTGCGTCTCGATCTCCGTCGGCGCCGCACCCGGCTGGCTGATCATGATCTGGACAGCGGGGAAATCGATATCGGGCGAATCGACGACGGCCATCTTGTTGAACGAGATGACCCCCGCGATCAGCAGGCCGAGGAAGATGACGATCGGCGGCACCGGATTGCGGATGCACCAGGCCGAAATGTTGCGAAAGCTCATCTGCTTGCGTCCTGCTCTTGCCGCACCGGGACGGCCGCCGGTCCGGCCGGCGGCGCGTCGCTTATCTGCTGGTGCTCTTCTCGATCTTCGGCTTCACGGTCTCGCCCGGATTGAGGAAGCCGCCCGCATAGAGCACGACCTTCTCATTGCCGGTAAGACCCTTGGTGACCGCGAGGCCATTGGCCGTCACCGCGCCGGTGGTCACGGGGCGACGCTCGATCTTGTTGTCCTTGCCGACGACATAGA
>JAFKLU010000267.1 GCA_017304105.1 Sphingomonadales bacterium | reverse complement strand
GCTCCTCGCCGATCTCGAAGCCGGCCTTGCGGACCATGACATGCATCATGAACAATGGATGCGCGCGCGCGACACGCTGCTGCCGCTGGCGCGCAACCGGGCCGAACTCGAGACGGCCAGCTATGCCGCCGGTCGCGCCGGGCTGCTCGATGTCATCGAAGCCCAAACCATGCTCGCGGATAGCGAGCTCCAACTGCTCGACAGGGAGGCCGAAGTCGCGCGCGACGCCGTGCGGCTCGTCCTAACCTATGGGGGGAACAGCCAATGAAATTCGATACGATCTCGCGCGCGCAGCTGGGCCTTGCGGCCCTCGCGCTCGCGCTCGCGGCCGGGGGCCTCGGCTATGGCCTAGCAAGCTGGCGCCATGAAGATCCGTCAGCCGCTCGGACCCAGGGCGGCCGCAAAATCCTCTACTGGTACGATCCGATGGTTCCCAGCCAGCATTTCGACAAGCCGGGCAAGTCGCCGTTCATGGATATGGAGCTGGTACCCAAATATGCCGACGAGGCAGCGAGCGGCGAGGCCGGCGTATCGATCGACCCCGCGCGTGCGCAATCGCTGGGTCTGCGCATCGCGGAGGCGCAGACCGGAACGCTTGACGCGAACCTCCCCGCCACCGGGACGATCGAGTTCAACGAGCGCGACGTCGCCATCGTCCAGGCGCGGACCGGGGGCTTCGTTAGCCGTGTCTATGCGCGCGCTCCGGGCGATGTGATCGGCAATGGCGCGCCGCTCGCCGATATCCTGGTGCCGGAATGGGCGGGCGCACAGGCGGAATATCTGGCGGTACGGCGGGTCGGTGATGCCGGCCTCAGCCGCGCCGCCCGTCAACGCCTCCTGCTGCTCGGTATGCCCGCCGGTACGGTCGCAGCGGTCGAGCGGAGCGGCCGGCCGCACAATGTAGTCACAATCTCGACGCCGACCGGCGGCACTATCAAGACGCTCGGGGTCAGGGCCGGGATGACTGTGGCGAGCGGCCAAACGCTCGCGGAGATGAATGGTTTGGGCACAGTGTGGCTGAACGCCGCCGTGCCAGAGGCAATGGCGGGCAGACTCCGCCCCGGCCAAAGCGCGACAGCCACCCTCGCCGCCTATCCGGGCGAGCGCTTCACCGGCCGCATCGCCGCCATCCTCCCGAGCGTCGCTGCCGAAAGCCGGACCTTAACCGTCCGCATTGAGCTACCCAACGGAGCCGGGCGCTTGCGCCCCGGCATGTTCGCCTCGGTCGATCTCGGCAGTGCTGGCAGCTCTGCGCTGCTCGTCCCCTCGGAGGCGGTCATTCGGACGGGCAAGCGTTCGCTCGTCATGCTGGCCTTGCCCAAAGGGCGCTATCGGCCCGCCGAAGTCCAGACCGGCGCCGAGTCCGCAGGCCAGACCGAAATCCTCGCCGGCCTCGCCGTGGGCGAGAAGGTCGTCGCCTCCGGCCAGTTCCTGCTCGACTCCGAGGCCAGTCTCTCGGGTATCGAGGCGCGTCCGATCGGCGGGCCGGTTCCGGCTCCGCGCGCAGCCGCGCCTGCGAACGGCGCCTATCGCACCAACGGCCGGATCGAGAGCATCGCAGGCGACCGGATCACCCTCAGCCACGCGCCCATCCCCGCCCTCAAATGGCCGGCCATGACGATGACGTTCAAGCTCGGCACCCCTGCCCTCGCCCGCGGACTCAAGAAGGGTGACCGCGTTCTCTTCGGCTTCGACCAGGCGGCGGAAGGTCCAGTTGTTCGCTCGCTGAGCCGCGAGACGGCGCAATGATCGGTCGTCTCATTGATTGGTCGGCCAACAACCGACTCTTCGTGGTGCTCGGAGCGCTCGCGCTCGTCGTCGGCGGACTGCTTGCCTTGCGCAGCACGCCGATCGACGCGCTACCCGACCTCAGCGACACGCAGGTGATCATCCGCACGAGCTATCCGGGCCAGGCCCCGCAGATTGTCGAAAACCAGATCACCTATCCGCTCGCAACGACGATGCTCTCGGTGCCCGGCGCGAAAACCGTGCGCGGCTATTCCTTTTTCGGGGACAGCTTCGTCTATGTCATCTTCGAGGACGGCACCGACCTTTATTGGGCGCGATCGCGCGTCCTCGAATATCTCAACCAGGTGCAGGGCCGGCTGCCCGAAACCGCGCGAAGCGCGATCGGGCCCGACGCGACCGGCGTTGGCTGGGTGTACCAATATGCGCTGGTCGACCGCACCGGCGGGCACGATCTCGCGCAGCTGCGATCGCTCCAGGACTGGTTCCTGCGCTACGAGCTCAAGAGCCTGCCCGGCGTTGCCGAGGTCGCCAGCATCGGCGGCATGGTCAAGCAATACCAGGTGGTGCTCGACCCGGTGAAGCTGGCTGGCTTCGGCGTTACCCATGCTCAGGCCGTCGCCGCGATCGGGCAGGCCAATCAGGAAACCGGCGGTTCGGTTCTCGAGCTCGGCGAGGCCGAATATATGGTGCGCGCTTCGGGCTATCTGCAAACGCTCGACGACTTCCGCGCTGTGCCACTGCGCACCGCTGCGGGCGGCGTGCCCGTGACGCTTGGCGAAGTGGCGACGATCCAGCTTGGCCCGGAAATGCGCCGCGGCATCGCAGAACTCGATGGCGACGGCGAGGTCGCAGGCGGAGTCGTCATTTTGCGCTCGGGATCGGACGCACGTGCCACTATCCAGGCGGTGCAGGACAAGCTTGAGGTCCTGAAGAAGAGCCTACCCCGCGGCGTCGCGATCGTCCCCACCTATGACCGCTCGCACCTTATCGACGCTGCGATCGAGAACCTCACCCACAAGCTTGCCGAAGAGTTCGTCGTCGTCGCGATCGTCTGCGCGCTGTTCCTGTGGCACGTGCGCTCGGCGCTGGTCGCCATCGTCACGCTGCCGCTTGGCATTCTGGCCGCTTTCATCGTGATGCACCTGCAGGGCGTCAACGCCAACATCATGTCGCTTGGCGGGATCGCGATCGCGATCGGCGCGATGGTCGATGCGGCGATCGTGATGATCGAGAACGCCCATAAGCGGATCGAGCAATGGGAGCATGATCATCCCGGCGAGGTATTGGACGGAACCGAGCGCTGGACCGTGATTACAGACGCGGCGCGCGAGGTGGGTCCCGCGCTCTTCTACTCGCTCCTCATCATTACCTTGTCCTTCGTCCCGGTCTTCACTCTCGAGGCGCAGGAGGGGCGTCTTTTCGCGCCGCTGGCTTTCACCAAGACCTACACCATGGCGGCGGCGGCGATCCTGTCCGTGACGCTCGTGCCGGTGCTGATGGGCTGGCTCATCCGGGGCAAGATTCCCTCCGAGCAGGCCAATCCGGTCAATCGCGCACTGACAAGAGCCTACCGCCCCGCCATCGACTGGGTGCTGAAGCGGCCCAAGGCGACGCTAGTCCTTGCCGGCCTCGTATTCCTGACGACCGCCTGGCCCGTGTCGCGGCTCGGCGGCGAGTTCCTGCCCGCCATGAACGAAGGTGATCTCCTCTATATGCCCTCCGCCCTGCCCGGCCTGCCGGCCGCGAAAGCCTCGGAGCTCCTCCAGCAGACCGATCGCATGATCAAGTCGGTGCCTGAGGTGCAGAGCGTGTTCGGCAAGGCGGGGCGCGCGGAGAGCGCGACCGATCCCGCCCCGCTCGAAATGTTCGAGACGACGATCCGCTTCCGCTCACGCGATCAATGGCGGCCGGGCATGACCCCCGACAAGCTGGTGGAGGAGCTCGACCGCGCCGTAAAGGTGCCCGGCCTCGCCAACATCTGGGTGCCGCCCATCCGCAACCGGATCGATATGCTGGCAACCGGAATCAAGAGCCCGATTGGGGTCAAGGTGTCGGGATCGGATCTTGCCGCCATCGACCATATCGCGCGTGAGGTTGAAAGGGTTGCGAAAGGCGTGCCGGGGGTTAGTTCTGCGCTCGCCGAACGGCTAACCGGCGGGCGCTATGTCGATGTCCAAATCGATCGGACGACCGCCGCGCGCTACGGTCTAAACATCGCCGATGTCCAGGCAATCGTCTCCGGTGCGATCGGGGGGGAGAATGTCGGCCAGACGGTCGAGGGACTGGCGCGCTATCCGATCAACGTCCGCTACCCGCGCGAACTTCGCGACAGTCCGGACGCGCTACGCGCCCTTCCCGTGCTCACGCCATCGGGCCAGCAGATCACGCTAGGCAGCGTCGCACAGATCGCGATCAGCGATGGACCGCCGATGCTAAAGACCGAGAACGGGCGGCCATCGACCTGGGTCTATATCGATGTTCGCGGACGCGATCTCACCTCAGTGGTTGACGATCTGCAAACAGCGGTGACACGCCAGGTCAAGCTCTCGCCCGGGGTCAGCCTCGCCTATTCCGGGCAGTTCGAGTACCTAGCGCGCGCGCTCGACCGGCTGAAGATCGTCGTGCCGGCCACGCTCGCGATCATCTTCCTCCTGCTCTACCTGATCTTCAGACGCCTCGACGAAGCCGCGCTTATCATGGGCACCCTGCCCTTTGCGCTCACCGGCGGCTTCTGGATCCTCTACCTGCTCGGCTACCACCAGTCCGTCGCGACGGGCGTTGGCTTCATCGCGCTCGCCGGCGTCGCCGCCGAGTTCGGCGTGGTGATGCTGATCTACCTCAAGGACGCCCTTCAAGCGCGCGGCGAAGCGCCATCGCAGGAGGATATTGCAGTGGCGGTGCGCGAGGGCGCGCTGCTGAGGGTCCGCCCCAAGGCGATGACGGTCGCCGTCATCATCGCTGGCCTCCTCCCGATCCTCGTCGGATCGGGCGCCGGCTCGGAGGTGATGAGCCGTATCGCCGCGCCCATGGTCGGCGGGATGCTGACCGCGCCGCTCCTCTCCATGTTCGTCATCCCCGCCGCCTATCTGCTTCTGAGGCGACGGTCCCTTCACACCAAACCATGAAGCACCACGAAAGGAGACTATGATGAAAATGCACGCACTGACCGTTCTCGGCCTCACTATCGCGCTCGCCGCCTGCGGCTCAGAGACCGAGTCCAACGAGACAGCGGCCACGAACACGGCGTCGCCTGCGGTTGCGGAAACCAATGCGACGGCAAGCGACATGGGTAAAATGGAGATGTCGGCTACAGCCAAGATGGCGAAGGGCACCGGCAAGGTGACGGCCATCGACAAGAGCGCCGGAACGATCACGCTCAACCATGGTCCGATCGCCGAGGCGAACTGGCCGGCGATGACGATGGCGTTCAAGGCGGCCCCGGCCCTGATCGACAGCGTGAAGGTGGGCGATCAGGTCAATTTCGAACTGAAACTCGAAGGCAGCACCGGCGAGGTGACAGCTATCCAGAAGCAGTAGACCGTCGCTGAGGCTTCGGGAGGCATCGTGGCAGCGCCTCCCGAAGAGCTCCGACATGGTGGGACGGGCGAATGTTCGCCAGATCCATGATCGACGGCGAGCGCAATTAGGCCCTCGCTTGTCACTTCACACCATCAGCAGACATCGCTCCCATCGACCCAAACGCGGACCGGTGCCTGGAACGGTGCGCGCGGACCATATTGCGGCCGCGACCGCCACACATAGCGGCCGGTCTTGCTGGTATAGGCCGGATCGCATTCCGGTCCGCCTTTGCCTTTCCACTGCTCGCGCTGGTCGGCGACCTTCCTGCAGACCCTCGCGCTCAGCGGTGCGCGCGGACCAGGAGCCTGGGGTTGCCACTCGCATTGGACGGTGGCTGGCTTCTCGACATCTGCCTGTGCCCATACCGGAACCGGGACTGCGACGAGCATCGTGAATGCGGCCACGGAGGCGCTGAATATCAAGGTCTTCATGATTTCTCTCCTTGGACTGAAGTGCCTTAGGCAAACCTGTCTAGGAGCGGTGAGCAGCGCACGGCGCTGTCCAGCGCTTGGAAGGGTTCGCCTGGCGAAATATCAGGCCAAGGTGTTGGGTGGATGCTGTTCGGGCTGAGTGGATCGCCCCAGTAGAGCTGG
>JAFKLU010000266.1 GCA_017304105.1 Sphingomonadales bacterium | reverse complement strand
TCACCACCCGCTCAGCAGGGGCCTTCATAGGCGATTTTTTAAAGGAGGAGGGTTGGGGCTTCATCTTCGTTCCTTCGTCACTACGACGAAGCCCCAACCCTCCTTAAATCACAACCTCAAATCTGTGCCATTGGTGCTGACGGGGAACACGCATTGCTCTTCTTCGCGAATCGCAGCCGGTCAGTCGCGTCCTCCTTGGACCCGCCCTTCGGCTTTTGGATGCAGATCAGGGGGGTATCGGTCTCCTCGGCGACCTCAATGACCTTGTTCAAGAGGTTGCGGATCACCTCATGACCGTTGGCCACGATCCCAACCTTCTTGCCTTGCCGGACAAGCTCGCAAATCATGTGCCCACCGGTGTGGGTCTTGCCGGTGCCAGGAGGCCCCTGGATCGGCAACACGCCTGCTGCGATGAGCGGGCCGATGCGCACGCCCGCATCGAGGGGCTTCTCACCGTCGAGCCGAACGGCGCAGCCGTCTGCAATGCGCGGCGCCACGCGCATCAGCATGTCGCGCGCTGCCTGGTAGGCTTCTCCCTCGGTCATGCCATGCTCGCAGACATGGGTTGCCAATCTGACCAGCGATTCCTGCATCGGTTTCGACGGCACATGCTCATGTACGAAGACGGCGGTAGAGTGTTCGTCGGCCATTGCCGAGGCCTTCTTGATGTCGATGGTGCGCTGTTCCCTTGAGATGTCCTCAACGGTGCCCAGCGGCTGGCCGCCCTGCGCTCTCAGCCCTTTGCCTGCGCGGATATCGGCTTCCTGAACCGGGAAGCTGTAACGGTCGATCGGGCACTTGGCTGTGCCGCCAACCGTTTCCAGAAAGGTGAGACCTGCTAGACCGGCGCGCTCGTCGATGAGCTCGTCTGCGGAGAGGTCGCTGAGGCGGAAATATTCCCACCAGGTCGCCTTTTCCTCACGGCGATGCCACTCGAGAAGATTGGCAAGGAGCCAACGCGCATGTTGCTCTGCGCTGCGCTCCTCCGGATCGACAGGGACGTCGCCAGTCAGCTGCTCAATCAGCGGCGTGATCCGCTCGAGCCATTCGGAAAGGCCTTCGCTGGGCCCACTCTCACCTGGCTCCGGTCTCGTTACCTCAATGCCCCGAGCGATGAGCTTGGAGCGTTCGGCCTCCAGCCAATCGCGCAGAGCCTCGGTCGAGACACAGTCGTCGCGATTGTAGGCTTCGACGGTCTGCTTATCCTCTGGCAGAATTCCCGCCGCGTCGTTCAGTTCGAGGCTCACCTGCAGGCGGTTTAGCGCCAGGTTGGCATCGGGAAGGCTGGCGTCTCGAACATAGCCATAGAGCGGCTCGAGCTTCTTGATGGAATAGCTTTCCACACCCGCGCGCAGCGAATGGCGGACGACGCTCAGCAAATCGACGAACACGAGACCACGCAGCAGCGAATCCAGTTCGTCTTCGCGCGTGCCATATCGCCCCATCAGCCGTTTCAGCGCGCCCGGCTCGTATCCGCCGTAGTGGTAGACATGGAGCTGCGGGAAGACCTTCTTCCGCTCAAGCACGAAATCGACGAATGTCTCGAAGGCTGCCTTCTCGCCGGCACGGTCAAGCGCCCAAAGCCCGCGGTACTGCGGCTCACCCTTCTCGTGGAAGTGGAAGCCCAGGAGATATTCCAGCCCATGCTGGCCGACGAAGGAATCCCCCTCGAAGTCGAGAAAGACATCGCCGTCGCAAGGCTCGGGCAGGCAGTTGAGGCCGAAACCTGCCACCGGCGCCAGAAGTTCGTAGCGCAGTTCGCCACTGGCTTTGGTTTCAAGCTGGATCCTGGCCTGCTCGCGGACGCGGGTCAGCGATTCTTTCGAGCCACGCTCCGGCTTCCATTGCAGGGGCAGCGGCAGTTCCGCCAGCGCCGTTGCCGTCGTGACGCCGTGATCCTTGAGCTCTGCGATCTGAATCGAGGAGATGCCGGCCACGAGGCAAAGGTGATCGTCATCCCGGCGTTGCTTGTCGCAGCGCGTGCTCCAATTGCAGATATCGCAGTTTGACGTCGGCTCCGGGTAGGTCTGTCCGGGCTTGTCGGTTCCGATCGCTCCAAGCAATCCCTGCTTCACCTGACGATGATAAGCGGCGAAATCGGCAAGCCGATACCGCTCCGGTTCAAAGTCGGTCCAGGGCGGGATGACGCTGGCGAAGACCGGCATGGCGCCTTGCACTTCGCCAATGAGCTCGGAGTAGAGGCAGAGCTGAAGGACGGTGCCGCCTTTCGTTTCCCGGGCGAGCTTGGTGTCAGCGGCTTCATAGGACCAATGGCCGAGGTCGCTTGGGGTCTCGACCCGCCGCAGAATGTCGGCACGGCCAGCCCAGGATCCGCCTCGCAGTGCCCCCTGGACGATCACGTCAACGCCCGCCCGCATGGCGGCGATGGTTTGAGCGACGGCCTCCTCGGTGATGTCCACACCGTCGATCACAACGGATGATAGGCCTTGGGCGCGCAGATGGTCCACATAGGCCAGTTCGTGCTGCTTGCCGCGCTCCCAGAGCGCCTCGAGAGCTGGATCGAAGAATTTCGGACGCGAAAGCTCGCCGCGCGCTGCCGCATGCTCCAACTGGGTCAAGTGCCGGCAGTTGAGATATCCGACCAGATCGGTAGCGCTGAAGCGCGGCGTTCCATTTTGAATTTGCACGATTTAGCCCCCGAAAAACTCAGCACACTTCAGCTTCGGCAAACTCGAGCGTGAGCTGCCGTAATTGTTGGATGACGGCCTGCCGGGAGCCGAGTTCGACGCTCATCGTGTGGAGCCGGGCCTGATCCGCGCCGATCCGGTGCGAAGCCAGTGCACCAGGGCTGTCAGCCAGTGCGAAGTGATGCGGATAGAGCAGACTGAGGCAGTTGCAGTGGTAAATCTGACCATAGGCCATCATCTGATAGACGTCGGCTTGGGAGACTCCCTGCTTGGGATCGTCGATCCGGGAGGAAATCCGCTTCCACTTGGTGTCGATGATCTGCACGACCTCGTTGCCACGCTTCACCAGAATATCGGGCCTGGTCTGAAACACCTGACGGCCATCGGTCTCATTCTCGAGGCAAAAGAGACGTCCGCCTTGAAGGCTGACGCTAAATCCTGTGCCCGAGAGCGCCCGCTTGAGCAGGCGGCCGACATATTCCTCGAAAAGGGTATTCATTTCAAAAAGCAGCGAGAAACCGTCCTGCCGGCCCATCGAACTCGTCTGGAACCGGTCGCCGAGGAGAAGCCGGGCCAAGGTGATCAACTCTTTCCACCGCGCGTTGGTGCGATCCAGATGCACGTCGTCCCAGCGCAGACTGCTTACCGGAACGTCGGCAATGTCGGCATAGGCGAAGCCCAGCTCGGCCAGCCTGCGCTGGTTGTCCGCATTGTTCGAAACACGCAGCAACCGGGAAACAGCAGCTTTCATGATCTGATTGAGCGGAGTGTCAGGGGACAGCTCATCGAAACGGCAAGCGAGGCGCTGGGGCGAGGCGGCGAGACGCGTAAACTGCCGCGCAACATCAAGTCGGCCGCGAAGCGCGGGCAATTCATCCTCGCAGGCCATGTAGCGACGCGGCATGCCCTGACGCAGGGCGTCGGCAAGCTTTCGGGAAAACAGGCCGATCAGGACTTCGAGCAATGTGTCGTGTTGAGACCCAAGCGCCGTCAAGGTGCCGCTGTCGATCTCCAGATCGAGTGCCACGGCCAGCATATGCACCAGGCGATCCCGCAAGTAGCCGCGATTGTCGGGATCGCTCTCTGAAGGCTTGGCATCGATTTTGGGCAGGATTTCCAGCGCACACCCATCAGCGACAATCACGCCCACGACCTGACGAGCCCCAAGGGCATGCCGGCCATGCTCCAGGATTCCCTTGCCATTCTTGCCGGCCAAGGGGGAGCGGCGCGTAACGGCGACAAGCCTGTCTGCTGCCCATGCAGGGATGCATTCCTCACCCTCGCCATAGGCGAGCGATTGCCATTCGAGGAGCGATCGCCGGATCACGCAAAGCCCATGTAGGCGTCGTTTGCAAACGGCTGCCGGACCTGCCAGCGCCAGCGAGCTGGAGCGTCGCCATCGGAGTCGAGGCCGTTGGGGGCCTTCAGTTCCCGCCGTTCCAAGAAACGCTCGCCGGTCGTATCGCCAAGTACGGCGGCGACCTTGGACCAGTCCTCGTAGAAGTACTCGGCGAGGAGCGGGATAACCTTGTGCCGCATGCATTCATCGACGTCGGAGCGGGCCTGACACCCCATGAAATAGGCGTGCCCGATCTGGTGTTCCCGGTCGAAGAGGTACTCGATGCGCTCGTTGAGAGCGGCAAGGAGCTTTCTGAGCGAAATGCCATCGACATCCTCAGGCAGCGCCTCGGTGTCTGGCATGAGCTCACGGAAGGTGAAGCGCCGGCGCAGTGCGGTGTCGAGCAACGCGATGGAGCGATCCGCCGTATTCATCGTGCCGATAATGTGAAGGTTCGACGGCACCCCGAAAATCTCGCCCGAGTAGGGCAATTTCACGCGAAGCTCGTTTTCCTCCCCGATCCGCTTGTCCGGTTCGAGCAAGGTGATGAGTTCGCCGAAGACCTTGGAAATATTCGCGCGGTTGATCTCGTCGATTATGAGCACGTAGGGCTCGGGTACACCCGTGGTGGCGACCGCATCGCCACCTGAGGTGACGATCTGTTCCAGCGCGTCCCAGTCGATGTAGCGATTGTTCAGCTGGTAGACCGAGACCTGGCTGAAGATCTTCCCGTATATGCGTTCGCGCGGAAGGCTCTCATCCGAGTGCCACAGCCATTTGACCGATCGGCGATGATTGTACTCGCCGTTGGGGCCGGGAACAAAACGATAGCCCCCGGTGACCTCGCCAATCGCCCGGAACTTCCTGTTGCCGTCCGACACAACGACCAGCGAGCCGACTTCCATGTTGATCCTGAAGGCGTACATCTGGGACATGTTGGGATCGTTGCCGGTCGCCTCGGGGTGATCCTCACGCCACCGTTCCTTGATCGCTTCCCATTTGTCGAAGCGGGGATCGGACCAATCGACATCGCCGCCATATCCCAGGACAATGTACCCATCGCGGATTGCATCCTGGAAGATTGCGTCGTCTTCCGCCGCCCAGCTTCGCCCGAGAGACATCTTGAAGATCTTCTGGCTTCGATCGAGCAGCGGTTTCTCGGCGTCGACCGCATGGCCACGGTTCTCCGAGGCAAGATTGGCAATCTGCTTGAAGATGCCGTCGTGGGGTTTCAGGCTGAACCCTCCACTGGCCGGCCCATCGTCGCTCTCCTCCCCCGTGACGGGCCTCAGTCCCTCGACGAACTCTTCGTAGGAGAAGGATTGATGGAACGTGACAAAGCCGATGCGCCCCTTGCGATGAAGGGACTGATAGACATCCATCAGCTCCTTGCGGCCAAGCTGCGCCGATCCTGGGCCATTACAGATTCCCACGGCCTCGGCGGCTGTCGCATAGGTCTTTCCCGTTCCCGGAGGCCCGTAAAGGATCAGGTTGGTTGCAGTCGGCATGGACGGCCTCATTTCTGAAATTTCTTGCGTTGCATCGGCAGCTTGGTCTTCCTGGCTCACGACCCAGAGGAAGCTCTGGACGTCCCACAGGTCTCGGGGCTGCCATCCCCAACCGACCATTTCCTCGTAAAGCTTGTGCGCGAAGCGGAGCACTTCGGCGTATTCTTCGGCTGACAGCGGGCTCCAGCCGAACAGCGACTTGTGAACCAAAGCCTTGTAAGCCCTCGAGAGCGGGTCGGTGTTGATGCCCAGAGCCTCGCGCGGTCTGACCAGCGCCAGGAACATCGAAGGGATATTGCGGCTCTCCGAGTAGGGTTTGCTCTTCTCCTGGCCCTCCAGGAGGACGGACCAGATCGCGTCGACCATCTGTTTGGCCGCCGCCGGCGGGTCATCGCTTGAGCGGGCCAGCTGGGCCGCTGCCTGTTCAAGAACATTCGGATGCTGCTGGCGAATGGCGGCGAGACGAT
>JAFKLU010000265.1:6049-10410 GCA_017304105.1 Sphingomonadales bacterium | reverse complement strand
TCGCCACCGGCTTGTCGTCGCGCGCGATGATGATTTCCTCACCCGCTTCGGCACGCGCGATCAGACGCGACAATTGCGTCTTGGCCTCATGGATTTTGAAGATCGCACTCATTAGCTAATCATCTTAGCTAACCAACCGGAAGTCAAGCCTTTGCCCATGGCTGGAAACTATTGATGGCGGGAAATTCTATCAGGCCGCCCCCTCAGGCTGGCCAGCACAACAGCGCACGCGCACGAGGGGCCAGCGCGATTGCACCGGCGTCGTCGAGGATCACGCATTCGCCGAGTTCAACCGCTTCGCCCGCCGCGGTGCACCCGGCCGAAAGCGGCACGAAACTGAACCGCCCTTTTCCCTCCGGCAACAGCGCGCGTGCTTCGGGTCCGGACAGGTGCAGCAGGTGGAAATACGGCCCGCCGACGAGTTCGCGATTGTTGTCAGCGCCGATCCGACTGTCGCGCGTATCGTCGTGGCGGCCAGCCTTCGCGGCCGCAAGCCCGGCGGCAAGGTGCAATTCGCGCCCCCGCCCATAATCGTAGAGGCGGTAGGTACAATCGACATTCTGCTGAATCTCGACCACCGTCAGGCCGGCGCCGATGGCATGGATAGTTCCCGCCGGATTATAGAGGAAGTCGCCGGTTCTGGCGGGCCGCCAGTCGATCATTTCCGCGATGCTGCCATCAAGCGCCGCCCGCCTGAGCCTGTCGGTGTCGCTGTTCTCTCTGATGCCGATGCCGAGTTCGGCACCGGGGCGGGCGTCGAGCACCAGCCAACATTCGTCCTTCCCGCACGGAAAGCCGGCCTTCCGTGCCACGGCATCGTCGGGATGGACCTGAATCGACAACCGTTCCGAAGTGAAAAGGAATTTGACCATCAGCGGCGCGGCGCAGCCATCAGGATCCTCGAACCATATCTCGCCGATACGGCGGCCAGCGAAAGCGCCGAAAGCGGAAGGAATATTCGTTATGCCCCAAGGCTTCTCGACAATGCGGGTGCGCGTTCGGGTCAACATCGCCAAACCATGCCGGGGCTCGCCGATAGCGTCAATGCCACGACGCATTCCAGACAGACGCCCATTACCCCTTCGTCATGGCGGTGAAGCGTTTCTGCATTTCGGCCGGGCTGACCTCCTCTTTCCGCGTGGCCAGAAACCATTGGTGGCCGAACGGGTCGGCAATCAGGCCGGAGCGGTCGCCGTAGAACTGATCCTGCGCCGGACGCAGCACGGTGGCGCCCGCCTTTTCCGCCCGCGCCATCACCGTGTCCACATCATCGACATAAAGGTGCAGCTTGACCGGTGTGCCGCCAATCGACGCCGGGCTCAGCGCGCCGAAATCGGGATGCTCGTCCGCCAGCATCAGCCGCGCGGCGCCAAACGCAATCTCGGCATGGCCGATGGTCTTGTCGGGATATTCCAGACGGTATTCCTCTTTCGCGCCCAGCACCTTTTCATAGAAGGCGATCGCCTTCGCCGCACCCTTCACCACACTCGTCGAACTGACCTGGCTCGAAAAGAAGATCGAGGCACGAAAGATGACAATGTCGTTCGCTTCGATTTCCGGGACAAACTGAAGAACCAGCGCGACAAACGTCGGCGCAAGGAGTGGATGTTGGGACTAGGCGCGTTTTTGATCGTATTCTCTGGCGGGATGCTGGCATTGAATTGGCCGTTGTCCGGTCTGACCTCGATCGCGCCTTCAGAACTTGCACCTAAGCTTTCACTGATGACCGGAAGCACCTCGCCGCGCTTCGAACTCTGCGGAATTACACGCCGCACCTGCGTCGTGGATGGTGACACCTTCTGGCTCGAAGGCGAGAAGATCAGGATCGCGGACATCGACACCCCCGAGATCAGCGAACCTAAGTGTGATGCTGAGTACCAACTCGGCATGAAGGCGACTTACCGGCTTCGCGACCTGTTGAACGAAGGAGCTTTCGAGGTCCGGCCAATCGGAAATCGCGATGAAGACCGATTTGGGCGCAAGCTGCGGGTTGTCGTTCGGGGCGGCCGATCGCTGGGCGATCAACTCGTTAGTGAAGGCCTTGCTCGCACTTGGACGGGACGACGCGAACCTTGGTGCTAACTCGGAACAAGGCGATGTCGAAAGTTTACTCCCTCAATCGCCCCATTCTTTTTTGACGAATTCTTCAATTTTTGCCGCGCGTTCCAGAACCGCGTCCTTGTTCCATTTGACCCCACTCTCAATAGCTCGCCCGACTGCCATCGTGGCCTGCATTCCGCATTCGATATAGCGTTTGGCCTTTTCGCGCGGTGGCTTATCCTTCAGCGACGAATTTACATTGGGCGGCAACATTGCGAGGTTCCCCAAGTGGTGAACGTATTGCTTGCCTGAGCTCTGAGGCATAATGTGCTCAATTGATCGCGCAGGGTCGGCTGCCCATACCTTGGCCCATTGCGAGTCATTGATTTTTACGCCGCTTTCGCGAGCAAGGTGCTCCTCGTAGCGATATAGTAGATACCGCACCTCTTCATTGTAGCCGCCGTACCACTCCTCCCAGGTACCGTCGTCAATGATCTCGTCGATCTCGAAGCCGTCCGCAAGATCGGCAATAGCGGCGAGAATGTCTTTCGCAGATAGTTCAGATTTTTGAACATCATACCCAAGCCTTACGTAGTCGCCGACTTTTGTGCGACTGTCCCGGCCGGCCAACGTAAAAATCCGGAAAGTGACCCGTTCCCAAGCCTCAAGAAGCGTTCGCTCAGTCTTATCATCAAAGTTCCGGAGCATAATCGCTATCGCCAGGAAGCGGGCTTGGCCGATCCTTGTAACTGCGGCCCGTCGATGGTCATTGTGAAGGTCTACAACTTTGCCCACCACAGCCTTCAACGCTTTTGCCGCGTCCACGATCGTGGCGAGCTTGGTGCCCGCCTTCTTGAGCAGTGCAGCCGATGCATCTTGCTCACCCAATACCCGGTTAGGCCGGGCAGACTCCGCCCACGTACCCGCAAATCTAAGCGCTTCATCACCCAGGTCATCGTCTAGCCCTAGTCGCCGGTAAACATCTTTCCAAAGGTTCTGCATTTCGTGCAAACCTTCCCCGCGAGATTTTTCGTCGACGTGTTCATATATGGTCGCCATTAACTGGCTCTTGGTTTTGTCAATCCACCGGACGTCAAGTCCTCGACTATTGAGCACTTCAAAAACTCTATAGACGGTCGCCTCGTCGTCGAGTTCGTGATAAATCATCGATAACTTGTGGCGGATGGTAGAAACCAACTCGGTTAGCGTCGCCTCTTCAAGCCATGATGCGACGAAAGATTCACACTCCCGAGCAGCACTGACGACATTTTCGTCGGCAGCAGTTACAACTGCGTCAGCACGAATTTGCCCGCCCTTAACGTACGCGGCAAAAACGTCGCTGCTGTCATGATTGGTTTGCAGCAGCACGAGGTTATGGTCGTCGCCTTTCACCAACAGTCGGCGCAGATCATCGCGGATCTTGACCTCTTTTGGGTCACTGGAATTCAAAGCTTTCTCGATAGATTTCAGCAGAATGACGAGCGTCGTCACTCGCTGCTGCCCATCAACTAGTTCAACGACGTTGAATTCGTCAGCGTCAATTAGGCGAGTGTCTCGAGCCAGCCCGACAACCGTCGCCATGAAGTGATCTCGGCCAGACCGGTGAACTTCGCGAATATCCGTAAACAGATCGTCGCGTTGGCGCTTCTGCCAAGAATAAGCCCGCTGATAGTCCGGGATACGAAACAAGCGACTCTGCATGAGTTTTGACACGGTCAGGTGCTGAGGATTAAGTCGCATCAATATCTCTCGCTTGGGGAGTTTTCATTTGCAGGTGGCAGTCTGCTGAGGCCGTAGCCGCTTATCGACCTGGCCGCGACATCTGAAACGGGCGGGTGATGAAATTCTACAGGTTGTTGAGCAACCTGCCGCTTCGTTGTCTCGGGATATCCGAGGCCACGCGCTTCCGTTCAAGCGCGCCGATGCGTGGGATTGAAAGGGGTGATCGAATGATAGTGGGGCGTCAGGTGCCGGTGCCAAACGCGATGCTGATGACCTGTCCGCCGTCACGGATTGTGTCGAGGTAGTCGCTCCACCACTGCGCCATGCGAACCCGTTCATCCCAGTGCTTGCCGCGGTGATAGACGCCGCGAACGGCATTGCTATCACCATGGGCCAATCCTCGTTCGATCGCGTCCGGATTCCAGAGACCGCTCTCGTTCAGCATGGTTGAAGCGGTTGCCCGCAGACCATGAGCGGTGACCTCGTCCTTTGTGAAGCCCATCCGGCGGAAGGCGGCATTCAAGGTGTTCTCACTCATCGGGCGAACAGAAGCACGGGCGGAGGGGAACACATAGCCCTCGGTACCGACCATCTCGGTA
>JAFKLU010000265.1:0-5974 GCA_017304105.1 Sphingomonadales bacterium | reverse complement strand
CTGCCGCTGTGGCTGACGCATGAGGACGGCGCGCCTTCATCTTGCCCTCTGGGATGCGCCAGACGCCTTCTTCCAGGTCGATCTCCTTCCAATCGGCATGCCGCAGCTCGCCAGGGCGTACAAAGACATGGGGTGCGATGAGCAGGGCGTACCGGGTGATGAAGTTGCCAGTGTAGTCCTGGATTGCGCGCAGCAGCCCGCCAAGGTCCTTCGGCTCAAGGATCGCGGCATAGTGCTTTGCCTTGGGTGTGATCAGCGCCCCGCGGAGCATGGTCGTAGGGTCGCCTTTGCAGCGCGTCGTGGCAACCCCATAGCGAAATACACGGCTCGCAAAGGACCGGGTCTTTTTGGCGGTCTCGTGCTTGCCCTTCGCTTCGAGGCGCTTGAGGGGAGCAAGTACCTCGAACGGCTCAATCTCGTCGATCGGGCGGCTGCCGATGGCATCCGTCAGCTGTTCGAGGAAGAAGTTGGCCTTGATGATGGTCGCATCCGCCCGACCGTTCTGCACCATCATCTCATCAATGTACTCGCGTGCTACCGCCTCGAATGTCTGGGCGGAAAGGAATTCCGAACGGATCTTCTGCTTGCGCTTCTCCATCGCCGGGTCACCGCCCGACGCGACTTTGACGCGAGCCTCGTAGGCCGCTTGACGCGCGTCCTTGAGATTGATTTCGGGATAGGCGCCGATCGAGAGCTTCTTCTCAACGGTGCCGATTCGGTAGCGGAATCGCCAGAGTCTGCCGCCAGATGGGGAGACCTCGATATACAATCCGCGGTCGTCGGCAACCTTGTACGGCTTGTCCTTTGGCTTGAGTGCGCGAAGCCGAGTTTCGGTCAGAGGCATGTGCGGGCCTTTTCCCAATGTGGTTTTTGCAAAAGCCCGCAAAAGGCCCGCAAAAATGTGCGGAACCCCCGAGAAAAGGCGGGACGATCCGGCACGATCCAAGGGCCAATTCCCTTGGATTTCTGCGGGTTTAATACACTTTTTGGGATGTTCCGAGAAGAACAAATGGTGCCCAGAAGAGGACTCGAACCTCCACGACCTTGCGATCGCCAGCACCTGAAGCTGGTGCGTCTACCAATTCCGCCATCTGGGCACGGGGCAGCTTGTCTGCCGGGTAGGCTGGCGCGAGTAGCCGCCCGGCGGCGGGTTGTCAACGCGTTGGCATCAGGATTTTTCGAGATGTTGGAAATCAGCCGGCGGCGCCGAGCGTCTGCCAGTCGAGCAGCTGAGTTTTATCGCCGATTTTGGCGGGGGGGCTGCCGGCCGGGCGAAGGATGAGGGCATTGGCCTGCGCGGCGGCGCGCATGGCTGCGCTGTCCTGAAAGCCGATTGGGGTGGCGATATCGTCTTCGAGAATCGCGCGGACAAAATCCGTGCGGCCGCCCACGGCCGGCATTGCCGCTCCGAGCCGGGCGAGGCGCGGGCGGGGCAGGGGATCGGCAGCACCGGCGAGATGGCGCAGGAGGGGAAGCAGAAACAGCGCGCCCGTGACCAGCGCCGAGACGGGGTTGCCGGGGAGGCCGAGCACGATCGCCCCGCCGAGCCGACCGACGATGAGCGGCTTGCCCGGCCGCATCGCGATGCGCCAGAAATCGATGCTGCCGCCGGCCGCCTCCAGCGCGGGGCGGACGAGATCGTGATCGCCCACTGAGGCGCCGCCTGAGGTGACGATGATGTCGGCCTCGCCAGCCTGGCGCAGCGCCTGCGTGAGTGTCGCGAGATCGTCCGGGACCAGGCTCTCGGCGATCACCGTTCCGCCGGCGCCCTCAATCATCGCCCGCAGCATGATGCCGTTGGAGGCGGGCAGCTTGCCGGGCGGGCAGGGGGCACCGGGCGGCACCAGCTCGTCGCCCGTGGAAAGGATGGCGATGCGCGGGGCGCTGCGGATCGGCAGCTCGGCATGGCCGGCGAGGGCCGCCAGCGCGATCTGTGCCGGGCCGAGGCGCGTGCCGGCCGGGAGCAGCTGGTCGCCCGTGCCGAAATCGCTGGCGCGGGGACGGACGTGGCGCCCCTTCGCGCCGGGGCCATCGCCCGTCATGCGGATGGTCGCCCCGTCGGCGGCCACATCTTCCTGCACCACCACCGTATCGGCGCCGTGGGGCAGGGGCGCGCCGGTGAAGATGCGCATGGTCGTGCCCGGTGCCACGATCTGCGCGGGCGGCACGGCGCCTGCCGCCATCTCGCCCGCCAGCGTCCAGGGGCCCGGCAGATCGTCCCAGCGCACGGCATAGCCGTCCATGGCCGAGAGATCGGTCCAGGGCTGGTCGCGGCGGGCGACGAGTGGCTCCGCGAGATAGCGGCCGATGGCCTGCGCCAGTGGGGCGGATGTAGCCGGGAGGGGGGCCGCGAGCGCGAGCAGGCGGGCCTGCGCTTCCTCGACCGGGAGCAGGCTCATACGATGGCCCTCCGGCGGGCTTCGAAGGGGATCGGGGCTTGGTGGCCGGGCGCGCGCACGATCCGCATCGCGCTCAGGCGGTCCAGTCGCCGGACTTGCCGCCAGCCTTGGCAGTCACATGGATCTCCCGGATTGTCATATGCTTGTCGACCGCCTTGAGCATGTCATAGAGGGTCAGCAGCGCGGCCGAGACGGCGGTCAGCGCTTCCATCTCCACCCCGGTCTTGCCGCTGGTGCGCACCGTCGCGGTGGCGGTGGCGCCGGTTTCATCGAGCGCGAGGTCGAGCGTGATGCCGGTGAGCGGCAGCGGATGGCAGAGCGGAATGATCTCGCTGGTGCGCTTGGCCGCCATGATGCCCGCGATCCGCGCGGCGGCGAACACGTCGCCCTTGGCCGCGCTGCCATCCGCGATGGCGGCGCGCGCGGCCTCGCTCATGTCGATGCGGCCGGTGGCGCTGGCGGTGCGCGCCGTGTCCGCCTTGGCCGAGACGTCGACCATGCGCGCGGCGCCTGCCTCATCGGTGTGGCTGAGCTTGCTCATGTGCCGATCAGCGCCCGCGTCGCCGCCTCGACATCGTCCTGCCGCATGAGGGATTCGCCGACCAGGAAGCAGCGCACGCCATGCTCGGCCATTGCGTCGAGATCCGCGCGCGAGCCAAGGCCGCTCTCGGCGACGAAGGTGCAGCCATCCGGCGCGCTGCCGACCAGCTCATAAGTCCGCGCGAAATCGACCGTGAAGTCCTTGAGATTGCGATTGTTGACGCCGATCAGCCGCGACTTGAGCGCCAGCGCGCGTTCCAGCTCGTCCGCATCGTGCACTTCGACCAGCGCGTCCATGCCCAAGCCGAGCGCCACGGCCTCGATCTCCTGCATCTGCGCGTCCGAGAGCGCAGAGACGATGATGAGGATCGCGTCGGCGCCGATGGCGCGGCTCTCCAGCACCTGCCACGGATCGACCATGAAGTCCTTGCGCAGCACCGGCAGCGAGACGGCGGCGCGCGCGGCGATCAGATAATCCTCATGGCCCTGGAAATAGGGCGCGTCGGTGAGAACGGAGAGGCAGGCGGCGCCGCCGGCCTCATAGGCGCGGGCGTGGGCGGGCGGATCGAAATCGGCGCGGATCAGGCCCTTGGAGGGGCTCGCCTTCTTCACCTCGGCAATGAGGCCGTAGCCTTGCGCCGCCTTGCGATCGAGCGCCTGGCGGAAGCCGCGCGGCGGGGTCTGGGTTGCGGCGCGGGCTTCCAGATCGGCGAGGCTGGTGGCGGCCTTGCGGGCAGCCACTTCCTCGCGCTTCGTTGCGCAGATTTCGTCGAGCTTGTTGGCCATTTATGTCCTCGAAAGGGCCGCTTAACGGCAGATCAGGGGGAAATGCAATGGAGGCGCTTTCAGGCCGGCTTGCCTGCCCATGCTTCCAGATCGAAATCGTCCGGCACCACGATGAACAGATTGGCGATCGGCGTCAGCATATGGCTGCGATGGCCCTTGCCGCCCTGATCCTCGATGAAGACGAGGTCGCCCTTGCCGATCCGGTGATGGCTGCCGTCGCCCAGCTCCACGTCGAGATCGCCGGACGTGTTGATCGAGAAGCGCTTCTTTGGCGCCGTGCCCCATTCGGTGAGGCCGGTGCCGATGCTGCCCGCGAGGATCTGGACGACCGGAAGCGGCTTGTTGCCATAGACCTTCACGCGTTTCGCACGGGAGAGCCCGTCCGGCCCCGTATAGACGTGCAGCACCTCCATGAGACCGGCGGGCGCCGGCGAGACTGCGGCATCGGCGCGCGTGGTGGCAAAAGCGGCGAGCAGGGTTCCTGCGGCGATCAGATCGCGGCGGCTGGTCTCCATCAGTCTCTCTCCCGGTCTATGTCGTTCGTTCGTCAGTAGGCGATCCAGCAGTCGAGCAGCGCCTTGGCGAGGCCCCGGTCGATCGCTTCGGCGGCTTCCTCCGCGCCTTCCGCCAGGCTTTCCACCGCGCCGGCGACCATGAGCGCGGCGGCCGCATTCAGGATGACGGCATCGCGATAAGCGCCCGGCTCGGCCATCAGCAAGGCGCGCAGGGCGGCGGCATTGTGCGCGGGATCGCCGCCGCGGATCGCCTCCAGCGGATGGCTCGGCAGCGCCGCGTCGGCGGCATAGAGACGGCGCATGGCCACGAGCCCGTCCGCGCTCACCTCGGCGACGTCATTCCCACCGGCGAGGCTCAGTTCGTCCAGTCCCTCGTCGCCGGAGATGACCATGGCCCGCTCGGTGCCGAGCTGGGCCAGCGCTTCTGCATAGATGGGCACATAAGCCGGGCGCGCGATGCCGATGAGCTGCCGTTTGACCCCCGCCGGATTGGCGAGCGGCCCCATCAGGTTGAAGATCGTGCGCCGGCCAATTGCCTTGCGGATCGGCCCCAGCCGCTTGAGCGCCGGATGATGCGCCTGCGCGAACAGGAAGCAGATGCCGAGATCGGCGAGGGTTGCCTCGGCGGTCTGCGCCACGCGGTTGAGATCGAGGCCGAGCGCCTCCAGCGTGTCCGCCGCGCCCGCCTTTGAGGAGGCTGCGCGGTTGCCATGCTTGGCAACCGGCACGCCGCACGCCGCGACGACCAGGCTGACGGCGGTGGAGACGTTCAAGGTATGATGCCCGTCACCGCCCGTGCCGCACACGTCGATGGCGCCGGCGGGCGCGCTGATCGGGATGAGCCGCGCGCGCATCTCCCATGCGGCTGCCGCAATCTCGGTCGCCGTTTCGCCCCGCTCGGAAAGGGCGACGAGGAAGGCGGCGATGGCCTCATCGCTCACCGTGCCGTCGAGGATCGCGGCGAAGGCGGCGCTGGCCTCCTCGCGGTCGAGCGGCTGGGCGGGGTCGGGCAGGGCAGTGTGGACAGTCATGGAGCGTTGCAATGGGCCGAATGGCGGCAAAAGTCGAGACGCGCCGCGCTCCGGCTCAGAGGACGGGCGCTTCTTCCGTAGGCGGAGCGCCTTCCACGATCCGCCAGGCCACCGGCCGTTTGCCACCGCCAGCCTTGCGCCCGCTCAGGTCCGCTTCCAGCACGCCGCCAGTTTCCCGCACGGCATGGATCATCGCCCAGTCGATGTCGGCGAGCCGGGCCTTTACGCGGTTCAGATATCCGGGCGTGTCGCCATCGTGCTGCCAAGCGAGATAGACGAAGCGGTCCTGCGGGCGCCCGAAGGCGAACGGGCCGGTGAAAACGGGCGGCTGCGATTCGTCCTCCGCGGCCGCCACGCGCAGCTCGAAATCGAAGGCGATCTTGCCGTCCTCGCGCTGCACGCCCTCGTGCAGCACGTCCCGGTTGTCCTGCAGGCCGAAGCGGCAGGCAGCCGCATCCGGCCCCGGCGGCGTGGCGTCATCGCGCAGCAGGCGCAGTTTCAATATGCCCTTGTCAGCCATCAAGCGCGCTCGGTGACCTTCATCCCGGCGATCTTCATGAAGTTCGCCAGCATGGCGTGGCCATGTTCGGTCGCGATGCTCTCGGGGTGGAACTGGACGCTGTGAATCGGCAGGCTCTCATGGCGGAGGGCCATGACCGAGCCGTCCTCGCTCCGCGCGTTGACGATGAGGCAGGCGGGAATC
>JAFKLU010000264.1 GCA_017304105.1 Sphingomonadales bacterium | reverse complement strand
CAGCCCGGCGACGACCAGGAGGACGCCGACGGCCCCGCTTTTTGTCACAGGCGGGGGCGGCATGGGTGTCATGTCGTTCATGATAAGAGCATCGGTCGGTTGGCGCGCGGGTTCGGTCCCATGATATGGCAGCGGCACGTCCTGCGGGGAATAGCATGCATTTGACGCGTCGCCGCTTTTTGACCTGGCTCGGCGCCTTGCTGAAGATCGTGGCCTTGCGGACCGAGGTCTGCACCTCGCCCAGCACCTCATAGGGCCGATCCGTGATGTCATAGGGAAAGACGGGCAGGCCGACCTCCTCATTGACCATGACATAGGTCCTGGCCGCCTTCTTCGCGGCCTGGACCGGACCGGCAAGTTGAATGCACGCAAAAGCGATGGCCGCAAAAGCGACGAAACGAGCCTTCATAGGATTCCCCCCCATTATCGGAGCCGATGCGATCGGATGTTCGGACCGTTCAGTCAATGGAGATGCGTGGCACCCTGCAAAAAGGTGCGGAAAACCGGCGCCGTCAGCCTAGCCCGACCGCCCCGAGGCGGGCGCGGGCCAGAATTGCTCGGCGAAGACCTCGGCGGGGACGGGCTTTCCGAAATAATAGCCCTGCCCTTTCTCGCAGCCATGGCCGCGCAGGAAGTCGCAATGGTCCTGCGTCTCCACGCCCTCGGCCACCACTTCAAGGCCCAGCTTGTGGGCGAGATCGAGCAGGGAGAGCACGATGGCGCGGTCCTGCGCGGAGGTCTGCACGGCCTGGGTGAAGCTCTTGTCGATCTTGATGAGCGTCACCGGATAAGCCTTGAGCAGGTTGAGCGAGGCGAAGCCCGTGCCGAAATCGTCGAAGGAAAGCGAGACGCCGAGCGCGCGCAGCTGGTGGAGCTGGTCGAGCAGGGCATGCTGCTGGTCCAGGATGATGTTTTCGGTGATCTCCAGCTCCAGCGCGTCCGGCGCGAGTGCGTTGGCCGCGAGCGAATCGCGCACGATCGCCGGCAGGCCGCCCAGGCGGAACTGCGCGGCGAACAGGTTGACGCTCATGCGGAATTCAGGGCTGTTCCGCCGCCATTGCGCCACCTGCGCGCAGGCGGTGCGGATCACCCAGCTGCCGACCCGATCGGCGAGGACACCGCGCTCCAGCGCCGGCAGGAACGCGGCGGGAGAGAGCAGGCCGCGCACCGGATGCTTCCAGCGGATCAGCGCTTCGGCGCCGACCAGCGCGCCATCGTGCAGACGGATCTGCGGCTGGTAGAACAGCACGAACTCGTTCCGCTCGACCGCGCGGTAGAGCTCGGCCTCGTACATGCGCCGCGCCACCGCCTCGGCCCGCAGCGCCGGGATGAACAGGAAGGAGCGCCCGCGCCCGCTGCTCTTGGCCTGGAACAGCGCGAGATCGGCGCTGGTCATCAGCTCCTCGAAGCTCGGCCCGTGGTCCGGCGCGATGGCGAGGCCACAGCTGCCGGCGACGCGGACTTCCTGCCCGTCGAATATCATCGGCTCGCCAATCGCGGCGATGACATCCCGCGCGAGCGCCCCGAGCGACAGGGGATCATTGCCATTGCGCAGCAGGATAGCGAACTCGTCGCCGCCCATGCGCGTGACCGTGCTGTCTTTCGGAGCGACGCGCAGCAGCCGTTCGCTCACGACTGGAGCACCGCGTCGCCCGCCGCATGGCCGAGCGTATCGTTGATGTCCTTGAAGCCGTCGAGGTCGAGAAGGATCAGCGCGATCGGCTCGCCGGCCCGCAGCGCATCGCCGCCGCGCTGATAGAGCAGGTTGCGATTGGGCAGGCCGGTCAGCCCGTCATAATTCGCCAGATGGAACAGCGCGTCGCGCTCCCGCTTCTGAACGGTCATGTCGCGCACGATCGCGCCGAAATGCATCTGGCCGCCTTCGTACCAGCGCGACCAGTAGATCTCGGCGGGGAAACGCTCGCCATTGGCGCGGACCCCGGTGAGCTCGGTCGGAGCCGTGTCGGGGGCGGCGCCCGCAAGAACGCGTGTGAGGGCGGCATGGACGCGCTCGCGGTCATCCTGCACCATCAACAGGTCGACCGGCTGGCCGTTGACGGCTTCCGCATCATGGCCGAACATGTCGGCAGCCGCCGCGTTCCAGGCTGTGATGCGTGAAGCAGCATCGAAGCAGACCACGGCATTGGGGGAAGTGGCGGCGCTGGCCTCGAAATGGGACGGCCCGGCCTCGGCCGCCACTTCCAGCCGCCGCAGTTCGAGCTGGTCGGAGGCGAGGCGCCCCAGATCCTTGAGCCGCGCCTGATCCTGCTTGCTGAAACCCGCCCGCGGGCTCGAATCGATGATGCACAGGGCGCCGAGCGCATGGCCCGAGGGCGACACAAGCGGCACGCCTGCGTAGAAGCAGATCTGCCCCTTCGTCACGATCGGATTATCATGAAAGCGCGGATCGAGCCGGGCGTCCTCGACGACCAGCACATCGTCCTGCGTGATGGCATGGGCGCAGAAGGAGACATCGCGCGAGCAGTCCACATCTTCATCGACGCCGTGATTGGCGACCAGGAAAACATGGTCGCTGCCGATCATGTTCACGGCCGCGGCCGGCACGTTGAACATCCGGGCAGCAATCTCGACGATCGGATCGAGGCTCGGCAGGTTCCGCTCCTGGCTCAGCCCATATTCGGCGAGCGCCCGCTGGCGCCCTTCCTCGTCATCGATCGAACTTGGACAGCGCACCGTTCCGCTCCTTTCCTCCGACACCCTCTTATATACCCGTTAATTAAGTAAAAAACTCCGCAACTGGAGCAAAATCGGAAGTAAATTCGAACAGCCGCTATCGGAAGGCCTGTCCCGAAAAGTTGATGCGGTGGACGCCATTGCGGAGCTTGCCATGTTTCCATGACGAACTGAGCATGCAACGTCAGGTCTCAGGGATCTGTCCACCGCGCCATTTGATCCCGATCAAAGCGCCGCGCCGGCGGCCGCGCCACGCCATGGCCATCGAAACCTTCGTCCGGAGATTCTCCCATGCAACATCTGCTGCAATGGCCCGTCATCATCTTCGCCGGCATGTCCCTGTCCTTCGCGGTGGTCGTGCTCGCTGTCTCGGTCCTCGACCGGCGCCAGGCCTGAGGCCGGCGCCTAACCCTTGTCGATCGGCGCGCAGGGCCTATCTTGCACGCCATCATGGCGCAGGACGCTCCCGACGAACGGCCGCTGACGCCCGCCGAACGCACACTGACGCGAAGCCTGTTCGGGGACGCGATCGATCTTGAGCCGGTCCGCATCCGCAATCGCACATGGTGGCCGTTCCAGCCGCGCTCGGTGGTCATGGCGCCGCGGGGCCATATCCATTTCCATCCCGCAGGGCGCAATTACTGCGCCTGCTTCGGCGAGGGAACGCTCGGCAGCCAGGGCTTGTTCGTCCACGAGATGACGCATGTCTGGCAGCATCAGAGCGGCATCAACCTGCTGCTGCGCCGCCATCCCTTCTGCCGCTACGATTATGTTTTCGAACCCGGCAGGCCGTTCGCGCGCTACGGCATCGAACAGCAGGCCGAGATCGTGCGGCACGTCCTCATGATGCGCAGAGGGCACAAGGTGCCGGGCAAGCCGGACCTGCGGGAACTGGAGGCGATCCTGCCGTTCGGATCTTTGCCTGCCCAATGAAGCGTCGGAGCTTCATCCAGAATTAAATGATCCGGTTCGGAGGCGACACCGCGCCCTCCGGCTGGGACGTCTTAAGCGTCCTCCAGCCCGGCCAGCGTGTGATAGCCACCCCGATAGAAGATGAGCGGCGCGCCTTCGTCCCGGCGCTCCATCGCGCGCACGGCGCCCACGACGAGCAGATGATCGCCGATCTCCACCACGCGCTCGATGTCGCAATCGATCCAGGCCAGCACATTGTCGAGCAGGGGCAGGCCCGCCGGGCTCGTGCCGTGAGCGATGCCTTCAAACTTGTCGTCATGGCGCGAGGCGAAGCGCTGGCAGGCTTCAAGCTGCTCGCTGGCGAGGACGTTGACGCAGAACTGCCCTGTCTCTCCGATCTGCGCCCAGCTGCGCGAGCGCTTGTCCGGCAGGAAACCGACGAGGGGCGGGTCGAGCGAGATGGACGTGAAGGAACCCACCGCCAGACCCCAGCGCTGCCCTTCCTCCCCGCGCGAGGTCACGACGCAGACCCCGGTCGGGTAGCTGCCCAGAACGTCACGGAAATGCTTCGGATCGACCAATGCGATATGCTCCATTCGAACGACGGCTCATGTGCCGCCCCGATTCGCGCCGACTTATAGGCAGAAACGCTTTGCCTTCTAAGTGGGACGCTGCCCACGGGCGCGCATTCTGCATGTCGCAAAGGCAAAGTCGATAGATTGCGAAGAACTTGACACGGCGGCCCCTTCGGTATGAAGTCGAAACCGACTTTTCCCCGGTCCTCCACCATAGGAAGATCCATATCTTGCCTTCTTGCCTCCGATGGATCGCGACCGGCAGCATCAGCCTTGCCGCCCTGACGCTCGCCGCATGCGGATCGGGCGGCAAGCCGCAGGGCCCTGACAAGGGGCCGCGCACCGTCGGCTTCGTGGTGGTGAAGCAGCAGGACCTGCCGCTCGTGACCGAACTGCCGGGCCGTACCAGCGCCTATCGCGCCTCGGACGTGCGCCCGCAGATTTCCGGCGTGATCCGGCGGCGACTGTTCGAAGAGGGCGCGCTGGTCCGCGCCGGCCAGCCGCTCTACGAGATCGATCCGCAGCTCTACCGCGCCGCCGCGGCCGAGGCCGAGGCCAATCTGGCGAGCGCGCAGGCCAGCGCGCAGGCCGCCCGCGCCCTCGCCCGGCGCTACGAGCCGCTCGCGAAGATCGAGGCGATCAGCCAGCAGGACTATGACAATGCGGTGAGCGCGGCGCGCTCCGCCGAGGCAGCCGTCGCCCAGCGGCAGGCGCTGCGCGAAACGGCGCGGATCAACCTGGGCTTCACCGCCGTCCCTGCGCCGATCACGGGACGGATCGGCCGCTCGCTGGTGACGGTGGGCGCGCTGGTGACCGCCAATCAGGCGACGCCGCTGGCCCAGATCAACCAGCTCGACCCGATCTTCGTCGACATCCAGCAAAGCTCGGCCGAACTCCTTGCCCTGCGCAAGCTGCTCGCCCGCGGCGGCGCCTCGCCGGCCTCGGCGGAAGTGCGCATCGTGCTGGAAGACGGCAGCGAATATGACGTGGTCGGCCGGGTCCAGTTCTCGGAGGCGCTGGTCGATCCGGGCACCGGCACCGTGACCCTGCGCGCCCAGTTCGCCAACCCGCAAGGGTGGCTGCTGCCCGGCATGTTCGTGCGCGCGCGCTTCAGCCAGGCCGTGGACAAGGGCGCCTTCCTCGTGCCGCAGGCCGCCGTCACGCGTGACACCGGTGGCGATCCGACGCTGTTCGTCGTCGGCAAGGACAACAAGGCCGAGCTGCGCAAGCTGACGGCGCCACGCACGCAAGGGGCGTACTGGGTCGTCACCAGGGGGCTGAACGCCGGCGACCGCATCATCGTGCAGGGCACGGGCGATCTGCGCGACGGGCAGGCGATCAAGCCGGTGCCGGCCGACGCCCCACAGACCGTCGCGCCGAAGGGGCAAGCGCAACGACCCGGCGCGGCGAGATAGCGCTCCATGCTGTCCCGCGTCTTCATCGATCGGCCCATTCTCGCCTGGGTCATCGCGATGATCGTGATGCTCTCCGGCATCGGGGCCATCCAGTTCCTGCCGATCGCGCAATATCCCGACATCGCCCCGCCGCAGGTCAACATCAGCGCCAATTATCCCGGCGCGTCGGCCGAGGCTGTGCAGAACAGCGTCACCCAGGTCATCGAGCAATCGCTGAACGGCATTGACGGCCTGCTCTACTTCCAGTCCTCGTCGGATGCGCGCGGCCGGGTCAGCATCAACGTCACCTTCAACAAGGGCACGGACCCGGATATCGCGCAGGTGCAGGTGCAGAACCAGCTCCAGTCGGTGATCGCGCGCCTGCCCCAGCAGGTGCAGC
>JAFKLU010000263.1 GCA_017304105.1 Sphingomonadales bacterium | reverse complement strand
AGCTGCTTGTTGATGCGATAGATGCCGAGCTTGAATTGCGCCTCGCAGCCTTCCGCCACGGAGGCGCTGTTGTTGCTGTTGGCCGTCGCGGCGGTGGTGCTGATGCCGTTTTCGAGGCGCGAGCAGTCCGGCTTGAAATGCGCGAAGACCTGGCCGTCATTATATTCGACCGTGTTGAAGTAGGAATCGGCGACTGCCTTGAGGCGCGCGCGCGGGCGGCTCTGCTCGGGCGTGAGCGCCTGCTTCCAGATGGGATTGTGCGGTTCCTTGCCGGTGCCGAAGATGAGCGGCATCGTGCCCTTGCGCGCGAGCACCGTCTCGGCCTCGTCGATCTTGCCCCTGGCGTCGATGTGCAGACGGATGGCGAGGAAGAGGAGCTTGCCATGCTCCCAGGCGTGGCCGAACCAGGCGACGTTCCCGGTGTCCGGGTCCGAGGCCATCATGCCGTCCCTCGCGACATCGGTCGCGGTCGCCCACAGCCCTTCGCCCACCGGCATCTCGACGCTGTTCTCGGTGAAGCGGATGTCCTGCGCGAAGGGCGCGGCCGATGGATTGCGCTGGCGCAGCGCATCCACATAGGCGCCCGCCGCCTTCTCCAGGCAGGCGCGCTCGCAGCCCGGCGGCAGCGCCGAACGTTCCCCATAGGCCTGTGCCACGGCGGCCGGGGCGGCCAGCGCGCAGCAGAGCGCCGCAACAGCGATCCTCATCATCCGCTTTCGTCTCCAGATTAGCGGGTGACAGGCTGGCATCCTGCGCGCCGCGCTGCATTGCTGAGGGTGCATCGCCGACCTTGCTCATAGCGACCGGGGCGCGGCGGGCATTGCGCGGCGGGGCGGGAGGGCGGAAGAAGTCGGGCAACGAGATTCAGGAGGAGAAGCCCCCATGTCCCTGCCACGGCTGGCCATATTGCTGGCGATCATGGCCCCTGCCGCCGCCCCCACTGCCGCTTTCGCGCAGAAGGTCGACACCGCCGCGCTGGCCAAGCGCGTGCAGGTGCTGGAGGATCGCGAGGAGATCCGCCGGCTCATCATCCGCTATGGCGAATATCTCGATGCGCGCGATTATGCGGGCTACGCCTCGCTGTTCGCCAGCAACGGCAAGTGGACCGGCGGCTTTGGCAGCGCGACCGGCCCGGCCGAGATCCAGGCGATGCTGGAGAGAAATCTCGGCAAGCCCGAGCCCGGCTTCATCAACAAGACAAGCTTCCATCTGGTGACCACCGAGGTGGTTGACGTGAACGGCGACAAGGCGACGGCGCGCTCGCGCTATCTGTTCGTCACGGCAGCTGACAACAAGCCGGTCCCGGCGCTCGCCGGGCGCTATGTCGATGAGTTCGTGCGTGAGAATGGCGCATGGAAGATCTTCCGCCGCACCAGCCACGGCGTGATCCCGTACCGCGACGGCAATGACCCGAACCGCCCGCCGCCGCCCGCGCAGCTTCAGGGTGTCATCCGGCAGTAGGGGGGGGGGGGAGTCCGCCGCGAGGTCGCGCCTCACCTCGCGGGGATCGCCTCGGTATCATCGCTCATCATCCCTCCCTCCATGTGCGCGCGAATGGGAAGGCGGGTGCGTTCGCCGCGTGGCATCCCGTTCGGTCAAGTGACGCGGCCATCTCCTCCAATTACGCTGCGACACGAATGACATAGACTGAAGCCTACCACATCAGGAGGCGCCGCCAGAGCGTCGCTGGACAAGGAGGGCTCATGGCAAGCGACATGCGCTATGCGGGCGCCGTTGAGAACGAGCGCGAGACGTGCGCGTTGAAAATCCCCTCCACCGACCGCTCCTGTACCCAGCCGTTGACGCTGAGCGCGGCAGGTGCGGAGCACATGCGGGCGAGCCTCGCAGTGCCGATGAGCTGAGCAGGGGAGGGGGAGCGATGCAGAACGCCGCCATGTCGGTCTACGCGGAGCGATCCGCCCGCCCGGCCTCAACTGCCCCGTCACTGCTCCCGGTGCCGGCCAACGGCGCGTTCGTCACGCTTGGCGCGGTGGGGCTCGAATGGCTCGGCGCAGGTCAGGTGGAGCCACGCGACGCGAGCGATTGCCAGTTCCTGTTTCAGGTGACGCGCAGCGCGCTCGGCACAGTTCGCGGCAAGGCGTTCCGGCTCGATGCATCTGCTTTCCCGGCACCTCGCCAGCCAGATTCAATCCCGCGCGCCCATCCCGCTGCCGATCCGCAGCGCCGCCAAGATGTGCCTGGAGCTGGCGCGATCCGCCCTGGAACAGCAGGTCGAGCCGATGAATGCCAGCGTGGCCGACGCAGTGGGGGAGTCGCTGGTGGAGCTCGCCAAGCTTGCCATCATCGAGCAGCTCTGCGAGCGGCGCGTGGAGAGCGTGCGGGAGACCGTCCGCGCGCGCATTCAGGCCTTCATCCAGCGCAACCTCGTCGATCCGGACCTCACCATTGAGCGCATCGCCGAGCGGATGCAGTGCACCAAGCGCTATCTCCACAAGGTGTTCAGCGACGAGGGGCAGACGCTCAATCAATATATCTGGGCGCAGCGGCTGGAGCGCTGCCGCACCGAGCTCGGCCGGGCCGAACTCGCCGGCAAGTCGATAACGGAGATCGCCTTCTCCTGCGGGTTCAGCAATGCGGCCCATTTCAGCCGCAGCTTCCGTGCCCGCTTCGGGCAGCCGCCGCGTGCCTATCGGAGGGCGATGCAGGGCGGGTAGGCGGTTACAGGCCGCGGCAGATCTTGATCAGGGACTTGGTGAAGTTCGCATCCCGTCCCAGCGTGTTATCCACGATCCTGACGCCGTCGGCGCAGTCCTTGAGCGCCTCGGGCCGTCGCCCCGCCTTGGCGAGGATGACGGCACGGTTGACCAGCAGGTCGCCATGGTTCGGGTGCAGGCGCCCGTAGCTCTCGTCATAATTATGCTTGGCCTCGGCCAGCGTCTTGAGCGCGGCGGCGGTATTGCCGAGGTCCGCCTCGGCCAGGGCGCGATAGACCAGCGCGATGCCGATCAGATAATGCGGCCCCCGGAACGCCTGCTTGTAGATATCGACCGCATGGTCGAGCGCCTCCTGTGCGGCCCTCGGGCGCTTCTGGCCATGGAATATCTGACCCTGCATCGAATAGGTGTCCGCAAGGATCCGACTGTTGGGCGCGAGCACGCGGCTTTCGATTGCGAGGGCGCGGCCGATCGCCTGTTGGGCGGCAGGCAGATCGCCGGCGAGGAAGCTGTTCTGCGCCAGGGCGTACCAGAGCTGCCCGGTCCGCAGGTGCCGGTCCCCCAGCGTCCGGCGGCTGATCGCCAGCGCCTTTTGCAGGGCCTCCTTGGCGGCGGCGAACTGGCCATCGTCGGACAGGAGCAGGCCCAGATTCTGGAGCGCTGTCGCGATTTTCTCCGGCGATATGCTGCTGTCGGACTCGTAGAGCAACAGCGATCGGCGGAAGGCGGTGATGCCCTCGCGGGTGCGACCCTCGGCAATGTCGATCATGCCCTCGATCACCGCCGAGCGGGCCTTCAGATCGGCATTGGGCGCCTTGTCCTGGCCGAGCAGCAGATCCGACTTCGCGAGCGCGCGGCGGGCCTCGGCCAGTTGCCCTTCGTGCAGATAGGTCGATGCGAGCGTCTGCCACGCGCTGGCGCCCCCGGAGCCGGCCCGCCCGATGCTGGGGAGCGACTGCTCGATCGTCTTGCGCGCGTCTTCGTACAGGCTGAGATTATTATAGGCCTGCCCAAGCGTCGACACGAGCCGCGCCTGGACCACGGGCTCGCGCGCAAGCTCCGTGCGGGCGCGGGCGGCGCCTCGATCGAGGATGGTGCGGGCGGTGATCGTCTCGGGCTTGTCGTTCTGCGGGTCTGACAGCGCGAAAGTGCCGATGAGGAAGTCCGATGTGGCGCGCGCTGTCGCGGATTCGCGCTCGGCAATCTGGCGTTGCTCGTTCGCCTCGATACGCAGGGCGTTGGCATAGATAGCGAGCCCGCCCGTCACCACCATGCCCATCATCGATCCCGCCGAGAGCAGGGCGAGGCGGCGCATGCGGCGCTGCGCGTGGCGCTGGACGATCTTGTCGAGCGGCAGTCCCGAAAGCCCGGCGACGAGCTTCAGCGTGGCGAGGCGCCGCCCGTCCGCCTCGCGGCGCAGATCGGCGGCGATCGGCTCGGCGGGGATGTTCGAGATCTGCCCGTCGATCAGCTTGAAGCGCAGGCTCGGCGGAAAGCATTCCTCATGCGCCTGATCGGGATTGTTCGAGGCATAGGGATTGCCCGCGACGATGAGGGCGAGGATCCGGTCCTCGCCGTGCATCTGCTTGAAGGTGGCGATCTCGCGGTCCACCCATGGCGATTTGGCCGAGGCGGGCGAGCAGATCACCAGCAGGAATTGCGAGTTGGCGAGCGCCTCCTCGATCGTCGAGCCGAGGTCGGAGGCGGCGGGCAGATCGTCCCGATCGCGGAAGATCGGCGTGAGGCGGCGCGGCACGGGGCCGATCGGCGTCGCTACGCCGACCAGCTTGCGCGGAATGTCGAAGGTCTCCAGCCTGCGGTGCAGCCAGGCAGCGAGGATCTTGTCGCGATGGCTGTAACTGATGAACGCGCGGAACCGCGCGTTCAGTTCAGGCGATTTTGGTTGGGCGGTCTCAATGAACACGCAGGGCTGGCGCAGTCTTCCTGCGGCGCAGGAAGCCGCCGGCAAACGCCGTTCCGGACACCATGAACAGCCACGTCGCCGGCTCGGGAACTGCTGCAGGTGCGCCGAAGGTCAGCGTGCCATCCTTGAAGGTCGGCGTCGCGAGCTTGAAGGTGCGGATGCCCAGCGGATCGTCTTCTGAAGGCGTGAACTGCCGAAGGAGAGCGGGCTCGCTGAACGCGCTGAACGCGGCCCGCGCAAATTTGGGATCGCTGCCACCACCCCGGCCGATCGGGTCGCCGAACGCCGAATAGGCCAGCAGGCACGCCTGGTCGGGCAGGATGAGGCAGCTTGCCTGCGAGAAGCTCGTGACCGTCGTCTCGTAACGCAGCGTGCCGGATTCACCCGGGTCGAGGATGGAGCCCGCCGCGAAATCCACGAGGAAGGGCGTGGCATCCCACTGCACGCCATATTCCTGCTCGCTGCCGGCCGGCGAATTGACCTTGAAGCCGTCGAGCGCGGCCTGCGCCGCGGACAGGTTCGTGATCAGCTCGTTGATGCCCGATCCGTTGCGCACGAGTGCCAGATCGCCCGCGAGGCTGTAGATCGGCACGCCGTCGCCGAGCACCTTGAAGTCGAACGATGCTCCCGCGAGTGCGTTGCCGAAGCTTCCGACTCCGCTCGGCAGGAAGTCCGCGAAGGTGGCGGCGCCGATCGCGCTGCCGTCTGGCGAGCAGGCGGTCAGGCCGTTGAGGCAGGACCCGCCGGCCACGAACAGGCCCATGCCCGCAGGGAGGATGGTCGAGCTAAGCACTGGCCGCACCGCGGTGGTGCCGTCATTCTTGAAGGTGATGTCGACAATCGTGTGCGTCGTCGTAACGGCGAAATAGCCGCTCGCCGCGCCGCCGTTGCGGAAGGAGATATAGTCCGGCTCCACTGCCGACGTGGCGGAAAAGGCCCATCCGGTACCGAGCGACGTATAGCCGGCTTCATAGCCAATATCCGTCGCCTCGAGCCCGAAGTTTATCGAGATCCCGTTCTTCGCCACGAGCGAGGTCGTGGAACTGGATTTGGCGACAACCCCGGTAACTTGCGACAATGCCGCGCTCGATGCCAGAACGCATCCAGACACAAACATCGCGCGGACAATCGACTTGAGTCCCACGGCACTTCTCCCACCCACAGCGCGTGCCTATAATTAGACTTTTGTTAACCACCGGTCAATGTGCGCGGCCGGGCCGGGGAAGGGCGAGTTCCCGAATTGGGGCAATCGTTCCCCTGCCGCCCGCTGGCATGACGGCGGCAAGCCTTCAGGTCCGAAGCCTCACCTTCCCTTGGCTGCGTGCGCTCCGTCTTCTGCGATTTCGGTCCGCGCACGCACGATCACGTCGACCCAATCGGCGAAGGCCTTGGCGATCTTCCCGACAAAGTCCTTGAGCGGCCCGTCCGCGAGCAGGCCGTCGGCATCGAACTTGTCTCCCGTGATGCCGCCGAGATAGGCTTCGGGCTGCTGCATCATCGGCATGTTCAGGAAGACGCAGAGCTGGCGGAGCTGGTGGTTGGCGCCGAAGCCGCCAATGGCGCCGGGTGACGCACTGACGACCGCGGCGGGCTTCTTGTCCCACACGCTTGCCCCATAGGGCCGCGATCCCACGTCAATCGCGTTCTTGAGCACGCCGGGCAGGCCGCGATTATATTCCGGCGTGCAGAAGAGCACCCCGTCGACGCCAGAAATCTTCTCGCGAAAGGCGCGATATTCGGCAGGCGGCGCGGCGTCGATGTCCTCATTGTAGAGCGGCAGGTTGCCGATCTCAACGATCTCGCTGTGGAAGCGCTCCGAGGCCTGACTGGCGATCGAGCGCGCGATCTTGCGGTTGATGCTGTCCTTGCGCAGGCTGCCGACCAGAATGGCGATCTTGTGAACGGTCATTTCATGCTCCTTTGTTGGCAGCCCGCCGCAGGGCGCGCGCTACGAGAGAGGGGCGCCGATCACCCCGAACACATGGCGCACTTCATTGCTCGCCACCACGGCAGAGGCGGGCATATCCCCTTTACCTGATCGGGAGGCATGTTTGAAGGCAAGGCGCTGCGTCCGCACCATCCCGGTGCGAATGTCGCGCTCCCCGGCCCGGCGGCGCTCCGATCATGCGGGCATCGGCAGGCAGGGCAGCCGAACCCATTGCGCGCGCCCGGCGTTATGGCGACTATGCGCGGCGAGGCCATCTCGTGGAGTATTGGGACGATGACGCAGGGCCGCCTTGGATCGAAACTCCGCGGGAACATCGTGCTCTATGGCGCGCTGGCGGCCAATGTCGGGATCGCCATCGCCAAGTTCATCGCGTCGGCCATCACCGGCTCCTCGTCGATGCTGACCGAGGGCGTCCATTCGCTCGTCGACAGCGGCAACCAGATCCTGCTGCTTCACGGTCAGGCGCGGGCGAAGCGGCCAGCCGATGCAGCGCATCCTTTCGGCTATGGGCGCGAGCTCTATTTCTGGGCGTTCGTTGTGGCCATCCTGATCTTCGCGGTGGGCGCCGGCGTCTCTGTCTATGAAGGCTGGCTGCACGTGCGCGAGCCGGAGCCGCTCCGCGATCCGACGGTCAACTATGTCGTGCTCGCCATTGCAGCGGTGCTCGAAGGCACGTCCTGGGTGATCGCCGTGCGCGCGTTCAGGGGTGAACGGGCGGGCGGCTGGTGGCAATCGGTTCGCCGTTCCAAGGATCCGGCGGGCTTCATGGTGCTCTTTGAGGACAGCGCGGCGCTTGTCGGACTGCTTTTTGCGGGCATCGGCGTCTGGGCGAGCCATCATTATGGAAATCCCCGGCTCGATGGCGTCGCGTCGATCGCCATCGGCCTAGTCCTGGCGGTCGTCGCGATCTTCCTCGCGCGGGAGGCCAAGGGCCTGCTGATCGGCGAAAGCGCGGACCCGGCCATTATCGAGACGGTGTGGCGCCTGCTCGATGAGAAGCCGGAGATCACGTCCGTCAATCATGTGCGGACGATCCACACGGCGCCGGACGCGGTCTTCGTCGCCATCAGCGCCGACTTCGCGGATACGCTTCCCATGGGGCAGGCGGAGAGCTTCATCGAAGATCTGGAGCGCGACATGAAGGCTGCGATTCCGCAACTCACCTCCATCTATATTCGCCCGGAGAAAAGAGACGAAGCCGTCCTGCAGCAGCGGCCGAGCTTTCCGGCCTCGCATTAGGATCGGCCGTTGGCCGGAGAACGAACGGGAGGCGGCGGCCAGGCCGCCGGTGAAAGCGCGCGGAAAAAGGGGCCGGGCGAGCCGCTCGAAAAAGAATCGTCACTCACCCGTCGAAAGTGTTTGACGACTCAGGGAGGTGGGCTTAGAGGGCTCTTCACCGACGCGGTGACGCCTTCTGGTTTTCGCCGCGCTTGGTCGCCAACATATTCGGACGCCAGTCCCCCGGTATAGAAAATCGGGGAACACTTGGTGTCTCCGCTAATGTTTGGTTGGTTCTTTGACATTGTCGGTTTGATGAAGGGACATGTGGGCGGCGGCTCCGGGTTCGACAGCTTCTAGGTG
>JAFKLU010000262.1 GCA_017304105.1 Sphingomonadales bacterium | reverse complement strand
CGCAGATGGAGCTCCTGCTTCATCTTTGCCGCCGGGATATGCCAGAGGGCGTTGCTCACGTCGGAAGCCGGATCGAGCCAGTCGATGCCTTTGAACTCGCCCCATTCGGCGTGGCGGATCATTCCTGGACGCTGCGCGACGAGAGCCAGAAAGCGAGACGCAAGCCGCGTCACGGGTGATGCCCCGGCCAGATCGATACGGGCGAGAAACGGCTTGATCTCCTCAACGCTACCTAAGGCAGGCCAGCGCTTTGCCTTCGGCACGGGCTTGAGGGCCTCCGTGAGCTCGGCCGCTGGGTTGTCGTTGGGTATGCCAATGCTGCGAGCGTAGCGGAACACCCGCTCTGCCCTTTGGCGCAGGCGATGTGCTGTCTCGATGGCGCCCCGCTTCTCCACCTTCCGCAGCACCGCCAGCATCATGGCGATGTCGATCTGGTCGACGGGACAGCCGCCAACATCCGGGAACAGATCTCGCTCCATGCTCGTGATGACATCATTGGCATGGACCGGCTTCCAGCGATCGACCTGCTGTTCATGCCATTCGCGGGCGACCGATTCGAAGGTCCTGCCCTCGGCCGACGCAACGCCCAGACGCGCACGGACCTTGAGCACATTGGGGTCGATACCCTGACGCAACTGTTTGCGGGTGTCGTCCAGGACTTCGCGCGCCTCGGCAAGGCTCATGTCCGGATATGTGCCAAAGACCATGCGGCCTTCCTTGCCGCCATGCCGATATTTGAAACGCCAGCTCTTGTGCCCGGTGGGACTCACATAGAGATGGAGCCCATTGCGGTCGGCCTTCTTGTAAGGCTTGGCCTCCGGCTTGGCTTGCTTGACCTGAAGTTCCGTCAACATCCAAGTGCCCCCACTTCCAAAATTCCATGCCCCCGAAATGCCCCCACATGGGATCGGCTGTTACCGGATGGCCTCGGACGTTAGCGCAGAGAAATGTATGGAAAGTCAACGCATCCGGAGGGTTTCAGGATGACTCAGAATGGCATTGGATGAGGTGCTGGCGGAGCGGGAGGGATTCGAACCCTCGATGGGCTTTTGACCCATACTCACTTTCCAGGCGAGCGCCTTCGACCACTCGGCCACCGCTCCGCATGCTCTGGAGAGAGGGCGCCCTAGCCGTCTCTGGCGACTTTCGCAAGGTTCCCCGCTATGGCATGTCTGCTGGTCATGAAATGGAGCCTTCTTCCGCCCGTCCTGCTCGTTGCCGCCGCGGCTGCGAGCCTTCCGGCGACCGCGCAACCGGCCTCGCTTCCTGCAAGGCTGGCACCTGGCGAGATTGTGGCGGCGGCACCGGCGGGGGACTGGCGGGATATCGCGGCGGAGGATCTGCTCGTCATGAAGCTGGCGCCCGATGCGGCGGGCAAGGCGCGCACGGTCATCATCCAGCTCATGCCGGCGCCTTTCAGTCAGAGCTGGGTGGCCAATATACGCACGCTCGCCAGAGCGCGCTGGTTTGACGGTATCTTCGTGGTGCGCGTGCAGGACAATTATGTCGTCCAGTGGGGCGATCCGGATGGCGAGGACCCGAAGAAGGCCAGGCCCTTGTCCGCTGGCCTCAAGCCGACCGGCGAGGCCGAGTATAGCCAGCGCAGCGGCCTGCCGGTCGATGCGCGGTTGGGGTCGCTGCTCTCGCCGCCCAATGAGGCGAATCGATTCGCGGGCTTCGTCGGCGCTTTTCATTTGCGGGGGCGGGCGCGGGGGAGTCGGTCAGGCAATGGCCCATGCATTGCTATGGCTCGGTGGGTGTGGGGCGCGGCATGTCGCCGGACGCGGGCACGGGCGCGGAGCTTTATACGGTGATCGGCCAGGCCCCGCGCCAGCTTGACCGCAACATCGCGGTGGTGGGCCGGATCATCGAGGGCATGGAACATCTTTCCAGTCTACCGCGCGGGATGGGCGCGCTCGGCTTCTACGAGAAGGCCGAGGAGCGCACGCCGATCCGCGCCGTGCGCCTCGCGAGCGATCTGCCGGCGGGCGAGCGGCCGGACTTCCAGTTTCTCGCGACGGATAGCGACAGCTTCCTGCGCTACGCCGACTCGCGCGCCAATCGCCGCGATCCCTTCTTCCTCGTACCGGCGGGTGGGGCGGATATCTGCAACATCCCGGTGCCCACCCGGCGCAAGCCCTGACGAGGTGCGGCCGTGATGCGGATCGCGGTCGAGGGAGATTTGCGGGTCTTCGAAAGCGCCACCGGGAATAGCCGGTCCCATTACATCGTCATCACCGGCGAGACGGCGGACGCGATCCGGCTCGCGGCGATCAGCGGGCAGTGGCTCGGCGGGAAGCGCGCATTCGGTTCGGCGAAGGTGCGGGCGACGTTGGGCGATACGGCATGGGAGACATCGGTCTTTCCGGAGAAGGCGAGTGGCGGCTGGTTCCTGCCGATCAAGGTCTCGGTCTGCCGCGCCGAGGGATTGCTGCCGGGCCGGCTGGTGCGAGGGACGATCGAACTTTGACGCCTCGTCGTTACTGCGCGGCCGCCTGGTTCGCCGGGATGGCGAATCGGAGGCTCAAATCCGCGCCGCGATCCAGGCCGCCGCGATCTTCCCCGCCTCGGCGAGCACCGCTTCGTCCTGCGGCCGGGTCTCGGTGCCCTTCACGGTCTCGTACAGGGCGGTGATGAAGAAGGGCTCTGGCCGGGCGGGATGCCAGACGACGACGAGGTCGTTGACCTTGCCGGCATAGCTGCCGTCCCCCGGATTGGTGCCGGTCTTGTCGCCTGCGCGCCAATCGGCGGGAAAGCCGCCGCGCAGGCGCTTGAGGCCGGTCCGGGTGTCGATCATCCAGCCGATCAGGCGGTCGCGCGATTCGGCCTTGAGCCGTTCGCCGGTCAGGATGCGGCGCATGGACCCGGCCATGGCGGCGGGGCTTGTCGTATCGCGCGGGTCGCCGTCGTGGCTCGTGTTGAGCGCGGGCTCGTAGCGGTCGAGCCGGCTCACATCGTCGCCGAGTCCGCGCCAGAAGCTGGTGAGCGCCGCCGGGCCGCCGATCCAGCGCAGGAGGATGTTGGAGGCGCCATTGTCGCTCTGCACCTGCGCGGCCTCAGCCAGCATGAGCGCAGGCAGGCTGGTCTCGCCCCTGTCGAGCGTGGCGCGCAGGACGGGGGAATGGCCGACCGGATCGTCGCGCGTGATCGGCAGTGTGGCATCGGGCGCGATCTCGCCGGCATCCAGGCGCGCCAGCACGGCGGCGGCGAGCGAGAATTTGAACGTTGAGCACATGGTGAAGCGCTCGCCGGTGCGATGGCCCGTCAGCATCCCGTCCTTGCCGTCGAGGATCGCCACGCCCAGTCTCCCGCCGGCGCGCTTTTCCAGAGCGGCGAGCGCGGCCGCGGCATCCGGGGCCGGCGTGCGAGCCGCCGCGCATGCGGGCAAAGACAGCAGTGGAAGGGCGGCCATCGTCCCCAGCAAAGCGCGCCGATCGAGCGCGGCGGGGGTCAATCCGGGCGCTCCACCGGGTCTCGTTGCACGATCCGGCCGATTTCCAACTCGTCGATGCGCAACTTGCGGATGCGCGCCGAGCCGATGCGCAGCCGTCCGATGGCGAGCGCGCCGATCGCCAGAGCGCCGAGGGCAAAGGCGCCCAAGGCAAGCGCGCCAAGCGCGGATGCTCCTGTGGAGGAGACGCCGGTCGCCGCCGCGCCCGTTGCCGAGGCACCGACGTCGGCTGCCAGCTTGGCCGCCTCGATCTCGGCGGCCTTGGCCTCGACCAGCGCGACGATATGGTCGACCATCCCGGCATCCTGGATGTGGTGATCGGTCACACCGGAGAGATAGACCATGTGCTTGCCATTGCCGCCGCCGGTAATGCCGATGTCGGTCTCGCGCGCCTCGCCGGGGCCATTCACCACGCAACCGAGCACCGAGAGCGAGAGCGGGGTGTTGATGTGCTGCAGGCGGGCTTCCAGCGCCTCGACCGTGCGGATCACGTCAAAGCCCTGCCGCGCGCAGCTGGGGCAGGAGACGACCCGGACGCCGCGCGTGCGGATGCCAAGCGACTTCAGGATTTCATAGCCGACGCGCACTTCCTCCTCCGGCTCGGCGGAGAGCGAGACGCGGATGGTGTCGCCAATGCCGGCCCAGAGCAGATTGCCGATGCCAATCGCACTCTTGACCGTGCCGCCGATCAGCCCGCCCGCCTCGGTGATGCCGAGATGCAGCGGACAATCGACCGCATCGGCAAGCTGCATATAGGCCGCGACCGCGAGGAACACGTCGCTGGCCTTCACCGCGACCTTATATTCGTGGAAGTCCTGATCCTGCAGCAGCTTGATGTGATCAAGCGCGCTCTCGACCAGCGCTTCCGGGCAGGGCTCGCCATATTTCTCCAGCAGGTCCTTCTCCAGGCTGCCGGCATTGACACCGATGCGGATCGCGCAGCCATTGGCCTTCGCGGCGTCCACCACTTCCTTCACCCGAGCTTCCGAGCCGATGTTGCCGGGGTTGATGCGCAGGCACGCGGCGCCCGCATCGGCGGCTTCCAGCGCGCGCTTATAGTGGAAGTGGATGTCGGCGATGATCGGCACCTTGGCGGCGCGGACGATCTGCTTGAGCGCGGCGGTGGATTCGACATCCGGGCAGGAGACGCGGATCAGATCGACGCCCCCCTCCTCGCAGCGACGGATCTGATCGACCGTGGCCTTCACGTCGTGAGTCGGCGTGTTGGTCATGGTCTGCACCGTCACCGGCGCGCCGCCGCCGACCGGCACGTTGCCGACCATGATCTGGCGGCACTCCCGCCGCGCGATGTCGCGCCAGGGGCGCAGGCCCGGATTATGCTCGGACATGAAGGAAGCTCCGGCGGAGGAAAGTCATTGCGGGCGCTTATAGCGGGCGACGCTGCAGGAGGCGAGGGGCTTCGAGGCCCGCAAGCGAAAGCGCAGTCCACGGATCAGAGGCCGGGAACATCATCGCCTTCTGCTCGTTGCGCTGGGACGGATCGACATTCAGCCCATGCGGGCCTGCAAATGGCGGTCCCGCGCGCTTCCGGTGCTCACGTACCTTAAGTACGCTGCGCGCCGGGTCACGCAAAATCACCATTTTCGCCTCCGCCTGAGCTGAATGGCGACCCGTCCTAGGATCTGGAATGAAGGGGACACAGGATGACTCATCTGCCCGACATGACAGCGTTTGACCGCGAGCCCGGCCTTGCGGTCCAATATCGGCGCGGCATCGTGAACCATTGCCCGGTGTGCGGCGGCGCGCAGTGGCTGGTCGGTCGCACCACGGCGCAGTGCGCGCAGTGCGATGCCGCGCTGCCGCTCGCGGCGCATGCGCAATGGCTGCACCGCACGATGTCCGCGAGCCACGCCCCCTCGAATGCGGGCCGCGCCTGAGCCCGTTCAGGCGGCGAACGGGGTTTCGGCGAGGCCCGGCACCTCGACCGGGAAGGACAGGATCGCGCCTGCATGCGGCTGGCTGGCGAGATCGGCCTCGCTGAGGCCGGCGCGCGCGCTCGTCACATAGGCTGTGCGCAGGTCCGGCCCGCCGAAGGCGATCATGGTCGGGCGGCTGACGGGCAGGGGAACGGTCTGCAGGATCTCGCCCGCGCCGGACAGGCGGACCACGCGGCCGCCATCGAACAGTGCGCTCCAGTAGCAGCCTTCCGCATCGAAGGAGCCGCCGTCCGGCCGGCCCTTGCCCTGCTCAAAACGGTGCAGGATGCGGCGACCGGAGAGCCTGCCCGCCACAGGGTCGACATCATAGCCGCGTAGAGCGTGGCTCGGCGTATCGGCATGGCGGAAGGCCCTGCCGTCGGCGCTGAAGGCGGCGCCGTTGCAAGTGAGCATGTCGCCTTCCACCCAGCTGATCGCCGCGTCGGGGTCCACGCGGTAAAGGGCGGCGTTCCGGGCGCTCTTGGCGGTGTTGACGCTGCCCACCCAGAAGCGCCCCGCCGGATCGGTGCGGCCGTCGTTGAAGCGCAGGTCCGGCATTTCGGCGAAAAGTTGCGCACCGAACGGCCTCGGCTCTGCGCTCCACGCGTCGAGCAGGGCGAGCCCGTCCTTCATCGCGAGCAACAAGCCGCCGCCCCGTCGGAAAGCGAAGCAACCGACAGGCTGGTCAAAGCGGCGATGCTCGTCGGTGCCGGTGGCGGGATCGAATCGGTGCAGTTCCTGCCGGGCGATGTCGACCCAGTAGAGACGCTGTTCGGCGCCATGCCAGCGCGGCCCCTCGCCGAGCTCCGCCCGCGCATCGAGCGCGATGGAAACCGGCGGGGACATCGCGGGCACGGACTCTGAACGAGGGCAGGCTATGCGAGGGCGGTCAGGCGCCTCGGCCGGCCTCGAAGAGGAACCATGCGCGCTGTTCGGCCTGGTCGGTCCAGTCGTCGATCAGGCTGTCCGTCGCATTGTCGCCGGCCGCGCTGGCAAGTTCCTTGGCCGCACGCAGCGCCTCCACGAAGGCCAGATTGTCCTTGCGCAGCTCGGTGAGCATGTCGGCGGGCTTCACGAAATCAGCGTCGTTGTCCTTCACCGTCTGCCGGCGCGCGATGTCGCCGATGGAGCGCAGCGTGGTGTTGCCGGTCTTCCGCACGCGCTCGGCGATGAGATCGGTGGTCGCCAGGATCTCGGCCGCCTGCTCGTCGAACATCAGATGATAGTCGCGGAAATGCGGGCCGGAGACATGCCAGTGGAAATTCTTGGTCTTGAGGTACAGCGCATAGCTGTCGGCCAGCAGCCCGTTGAGCGCATCGGCCACGGCGGCCGTGGCATTCGCCTTGAGATCCGTAGGGGTCTTGAGCGCGCTGTCGGTCATTATTCGCCTCCAATTAGAAGTCTGTGCCGGGTCTAATGCTCCATATGGCACGCGCGTTCCGATTCGGCGAACGGATAGCGCGACATAGTTTGATCGAATGAAGCGATCAGTCGAGGAGGCGCCGCTCAGCGGCAGCCGCGCAGGGCCGCCGCCGCCAGGAAGACGCGCGCCGAATCGGGCCCGCGGTGATGGGCCGCGTCGCGCATCAGCGAGAGATAGGTGAGGGCGACCTGGCGGTGGCCATTATAGGCGACGACGGATTCGAGCAGGCTGGCGAGGCCCTCCACCGCATCGAAGCCATTGTGCCGCGCAAATCCGCGCAGTTCGTCCAGCTGATCGCACAAGCGGGGGAGGGAGAGCGTGGCGCAGGCCTCCTGAATGGCCTCGATACGGCCCAGAAGCTGGCCCTCGACGATCACTGCGGCATCCTGTCCCACCTATGTCTCCCCACGAAAGCCGCCGGCGCCTCCCAAAAGCGCCAATCGGTGCGTGCCGTTCTGCATCAGCGCTAGTTAACGCGCGGTTTTCCCGTCCGCGCGTTGACCGGCATTCCCAATCACAAGACGGAGACGCTTGGGCGGAAGCTTGACAAAGCCCCGCCTTTCCCGCATTGGCCGCCGCCGAACCGGGCTTTCCGCTGTGCGGCGGCCCATTTTTCGTATGAGCTTTCAGGCGCCTTTCGCTCTTGCTCCGGCAGGGAAGGCAGGCGCGCTTTTGTGAGGAACCGGCCATGGCGAAGCCCGCCACAGTGAAGATCAAGCTGGTCAGCACCGCTGACACCGGCTTCTTCTACGTAACCAAGAAGAATCCGCGCAACACGACCGAGAAGATGAGCTTCCGCAAGTACGATCCGGTCGCGCGCAAGCACGTCGAGTTCAAGGAAGCCAAGATCAAGTGATCTGATGCGCGGGGCCGCCTGACCACAGGCGCACCGCGCAGCGCGACTCACGTTAGGGCTCGGGTTGTGAAACCCGGGCCTTTGTTCGTTGCGATTCAATTGGGCGGCCCGGCTTCCTCGATCAGCCCATTCACGACTTCCATGAAGCGAAGCACCGATATGGGCTTGGACACGTAAGCGCTGGCGCCCGCTGCGCGGATGCGCTCCTCGTCCCCCAGCCCGGCATAGGCCGTCACCGCCATGATCGGCACGCCCGCGAGATCATCATCGGCGCGGAACGAGGCGATGAGATCGAGTCCCGTCACATGGGGCAGCTGGATATCGGTGATGATGAGGTCCGGCCGGAATGCGCTGGCGCGGGCGAACGCATCCCTCCCGTCGCGCACGGCCTCGGTTTCATGGCCATGGGCCCTGAGAAGATCGCAAAAGAGCTTCAGGTTCAGCTCATTGTCCTCGACAACCAACACGCGTTTTGACACGTCTTCTCCAAACGTCGTTGGGCGCGCCTGCTCCTCGGCAAGAAGTCGAACCCAGAGTCCCCACCCTGATGAGCGCATCCTATCCTATCGACCAAGCCGATGAAACCTTGGCGCTGCGGCTGATCGGCTGGATCGTGTCGGATGTCGCACGCGCAGACCGGATGGTCGCGCTGACCGGCCTGTCGCCTGACGATTTGCGCACCAGCCTTGGCGAACCCGCGGTGCTGGTGGCGCTCATGGACTTCGTCATCAATCACGAGCCGGACCTCGTCGCCTGCGCTGAAGCGCTTGGCGTGGCTCCCGCCAATCTGGTCGCTGCCCGGGAAAGGATCGGGCGATGACGAGGCCGCTCATCGTCAGCGATTGCGACGAGGTGCTGATGCACATGGTCGTGCCGTTCCGCGCCTGGCTGGACGAACTGCACGGTATCCACTTCGATTTCTCCGTGGGGTTCGTGCGCGCCCTGCGCCACAAGGACAGCGGCGATCCAGTCGAGCGGGCGCGCGTCTGGTCCTTGCTCTCCGCCTTCTTCCGCGAGGAAATGCACCGCCAGACGCCGATCGCGGGCGCGGTCGAGGCGATGGCGCGGCTTTCCGAGCGCGCCGATGTCGTGATCGTCACCAATATCGGGCCGGAGATGGCGGCCGCCCGGGCAGCACAGATCCACGCTCATGCCCTGCCCTATGAAGTGATCGGCAATCCCGGCGGCACCGGTAAGGGGCCTGCGGTCGCGAAGCTGATCCAGGAGCGAGGCGCACCGCTCACCTTCTTCATTGATGATCTCGCCAGCAATCACGTCTCTGTCGCGCAGGATGTGCCGGCCTGCTGGCGGCTGCACATGGTCGGCGAGCCGGAACTGGCGCCGCATGTGGAGACCGCGATCGAGGCCCATGCGCGGATCGATGACTGGGTGCAGGCCGAGCGTTGGATCGCGACGCGGCTCGACGAATATGACGCCGTGCTGGCCGCCAGCCATGCTTGACGCGCGCGTCCGCTCATGCTCAGGCTCGCGGTCATGAGCCGTATCGAACTCCATCTCGCCGCGGAGGACATCGTCCTGCCCGCTCCCGCCACCCCGGTCGCCGCCTATGTGCCGACCGTGCTCGCGGGAGGGCTGCTGCACATCAGCGGGCAGTTGCCGTTCGCGGTGGATGGCGCGCTGATGACCGGCAAGATCGGCAGCGAGCGTGACCTTGCCTGGGGGCAGGCCGCAGCGGAGCGCTGCGCGCTGATGCTCGTCGCGCAGATCAAGGCGGCGCTCGGCGATCTCGACCGGGTGGAGCGGATCGTGAAGCTCGGCGCCTTCGTGGCGAGCACGGCGGACTTCACCGACCAGCCCAAGGTTGCAAACGGCGCCTCGGAAATGATGGTGCGCATCTTTGGCGAGGCCGGGCGGCACGCCCGCAGCGCGGTGAGCGTGCCGGTGCTGCCGCTGGACGCGTCGGTGGGGATCGACGCGATCGTCGCCGTCCGCCCCTGATGCGCCGCGGGCGGCCATGATGAGGGGCTGAATGCGCGAGCAGCGCACCGTGCATCTGGCCGACA
>JAFKLU010000261.1 GCA_017304105.1 Sphingomonadales bacterium | reverse complement strand
CACTACGACGAAGCCCCAACCCTCCTTAAATCACAACCTCAAATCTGTGCCATTGGTGCTGACGGGGAACATCATCACGCGCCATTTATGGCATTGCCGCAGAGTTCGACCTTTCCGAACTCATGAGCCGCGCGAAGATTCTTTTGGTCGATGCGATCAGCACGTTGCTCAAAACCGTTCCCGACGCGCGATTTACCAATCCCAATGCTACGGCCTTCATGGTCGCTGCTCTGCTAGGGGGAACGGTTCGTGTCGTCATGGAGAGCGGAGCCACGGAAGACGACTTCGACCGCTTACGGCTGGAATTGCCGCAAGCCTGTTTGGGATATCTGCAACTGGTGGCAACTGGACCATCTGTCTGAGCTCGTGGTCAGCCGATTACTGGCAGCTTTCAGGAGCTCAGCACTGTCGAACGTACGTCGGAGGTGTTCGCCGTCGAGGACCGCATTCAGGAGCGTATCCGTGGCCTGATGCACAAGCTCGGCCACCTTCCACGGCCTGTGCAAGAATGAGGCTGTTACCTGCTCGAAGCGGGCATTCCGTATAGCGACGCTGGACTGATGCGCGGTATGACGGCCGGCACCGTCCGTCACTATGACAAGCGTGAAGGCACTCATGGTTGCGGCGCGCGCGGCCGAGGCCGTGGCAGCAATTCCGATCATCAAAATGGGCCATTAACCCAAGCGTGGGGGAACTGCTGGGTAAGGAGTGGGGAAAAAACCTCGAACGTTCCCGCATAAAACCCGCTAAACCGCAGATTTGTGTGAATGGTGACCCCTACGGGAATCGAACCCGTGTTTCAGCCGTGAAAGGGCCGCGTCCTGACCGCTAGACGAAGGGGCCACGTGCCGGATGGTTGAACTGACCGGCAGCAGGTCCGGCGCCTATGCCGCGACCCGCCGGGCGAGGCAAGTGCTAAAAGCGTGAAGGGTGCACAATGGTGGATGCGGGCGGGGTCGACGCGGGCGAGCGGATCGGGGCGGCCTGCCTGTCGCGCCTGCCGGTCAGCGCATCTGGGCGAGGGAATTTTCGAGATCCTCCAGCCGGAAGGGCTTGCGCAGGATTGGCGTCCCTACGCAGACGGGCGGCAGGGTCACCTCCTCGAAGCCTGTGGTGATGAGCACGGGCACTTTGTCGCCGCACAGCCGCTCGGCGATCGGGAGGCTGGTTTCGCTCCCGAGGCTGAGATCGAGGATGGCGAGGCCGAAGCTGTGGCGATCGATCAGCGCCCACGCTTCCTTCAGCGAACCAGCGACCTCGACCTGCTCAAGTCCGATCGCCGAGAGCATCATCTGCGTGTTGATGGCCAATATGGGTTCGTCCTCGACGAGCAGGACGAGCGGGGAGGGGGCTTGGGAAGGGGCTTCCGCCATTCTGCATCGTCTCCGTCCACGGTCAGAAAACGGGGGAGCGCGCTTACGTCCCGCTTTCCCAATTCCGGAAAGAGGCGCGGCTAGGGCGAGGACGGCGAAAGGCGGCCGAGCGAGGCATCCCTCACGCCGGCGGCCTTTTCACGCTGTCCTGCCGGACCCTGGTGGAGCTGAGGGGAATCGAACCCCTGACCTCATCATTGCGAACGATGCGCTCTCCCAACTGAGCTACAGCCCCCAGGGAGCGCTGCCTATAAGGGGCACTTATCAGCATTGCAATGCGTTTTGCAAAGATGTGCGCCGTTGTGCCGGATCAGCCTGCGTGGCCCGCAGATTCGCGGTTCAATTCAGGACGAAAGGGGCGGGCTCGGGGCCGCGCCAAGGCTTGAGGGTTGGATTTCTGCCGTCGCGTGGTGGTTGTGGCCGTGCTGCGGCCCGTCTGCGCGTCGCTGGCCGGCATTGAGCGGCCGCAAGCCTATAGTCTGACCATCTTTGGATGGATGTGATTTGTACTCCTGCTTCCGCAGGAGCGCAGGTTCAATTCAATCCGGACAAAGCCTAGTTGCCGAAGCCGAAATTGAGGAAGGCGGGGGTGGGGCCGTTCCAGCCATCGTCCGGGCCATCGTCCCTGTCGCGATCGCGGGCCTGTTCGCCGCGACGCTGCGGCTTCTCGGCCTCGCGGCGCGGGGAGCGCTCCTCGCGTGCGGGGGCGGCGGGTCGCTCGGCGCGGCTGCCCGCAGCTTGCTTGCCTGCCGGTTCCTTGGCGGCCTGGTCCTTGGCCAAGGGCTCCTTGCCAGCCTGTGCCTTGGCTGCGGGTTCCTTGGGCGCGGGCTTCCTGGCTCCGCGCTTGGCGCCGCCCCGGCCGCGTGGTGCCTCGTTCTCGTCCGGGCTCACATCGATGCCGGTGTCGAGGCGCGGGATCTTCGTGCCGATCAGCTTCTCGATGTTCTCAATCGCCTCGGCATCGCTCTTGGTGACGAAGGTGAACGCCTTGCCGGTCGCGCCCGCCCGGCCGGTTCGGCCGATGCGGTGAACATAATCGTCAGGGTGCCAGGGCGCGTCGAAATTGAAGACGTGAGACACGCCCTTGATGTCGAGTCCGCGCGCCGCGACGTCCGAGGCGACCAGTAGGTTGATCTCGCCGGTCTTGAACCGCTCCAGCTCCGCGATGCGGGCAGCCTGCTCGATGTCGCCGTGGATCTCGCCGGATGCGAAACCGTGACGCTTCAGGCTCTGGTTGAGCTCGCGCACCATCGTCTTGCGATTGCAGAAGATGATCGCGCTCTCGGCACCCTCGCTCCTGAGCAGCTTGCGCAACATCTCGCGCTTGTCCCGCTCCGCGACCGGCACCAGCATCTGCGTGATGTTGGCGGAGGCCGTGGCGGGGCGAGCGACCTCGATGGACTTAGGATTGCTCAGGAACTTGTCCGCCAGCTTCTTGATCGGCGGCGGCATGGTCGCAGAGAAGAGCAGGGTCTGCCGGTTCGCGGGCAGCTTCGTGCAGATATTCTCGATATCCGGGATGAAGCCCATGTCGAGCATACGGTCCGCCTCGTCGATGACGAGCAGCGAGCAGCCGGTCAGCAGGATGTTGCCGCGCTCGAACAGGTCCATCAGGCGGCCCGGCGTGGCGATGAGCACGTCCACGCCCTTTTCCAGCGCCTTGATCTGATCGCCCATCGAGACGCCGCCGATCAGCAGCGCGGTGGAGAGCTTGGTATATTTGGCGTATTTCTCGAAATTCTGCGCCACCTGATCGGCGAGTTCGCGCGTCGGCTCCAGGATGAGGCTGCGCGGCATGCGCGCCCGCGCGCGGCCCTGCGCGAGAATGTCGATCATCGGAAGCACGAAGCTGGCCGTCTTGCCGGTGCCCGTCTGCGCGATGCCGATGATGTCGCGCATCATCAGAACGGACGGAATGGCCTGCGCCTGAATTGGCGTGGGCTCGGAATAGCCGGCTTCCTCGACGGCTTTCAGCAATTCATCAGACAGGCCGAGATCGGCAAAGGGCATCGGCGTTCCGTTGTTTTGGAAAATGCGACAGGGCTGGGCGGCGCGTGTTTCCGCGCGCTTGTCAACCGCTCGGGCCATGGGCAAGTGCGGCCCGCCTGTCAAGAAAATCCGGGTGTTGAGCGCGTCAGGACACTGAGAAAGCTTGCCTGCGCAGGCGCGGGGGCCTGTTCCGGCGCTGCCGTACGGGCTAGATGCGGGGCATGAGTCCGACCTTCCGCCTCGCAACGTCCGATGATCTGCCCGCGATGCTGGCGCTCTATCGCCATCTGAGCCCAGAGGATCCGCTGCTGGAGCCCGAGCAGGTCCGCGCCGATTATGCGCGCCTGATCGGTTCCGATCTGGCCAGCCTGCTCGTGGCGGATGTGGGCGGCGCCGTCGTCGCGTCCTGTCTGCTGCTGATCGTGCCCAATCTCACGCGCGGCGGACGCCCGTTCGCCATCATCGAGAATGTGGTGACGCATTCCGACCACCGGCGTCAGGGTCTGGGGACGCGCCTGCTCGCGCTGGCCAGCAAGCGGGCACAGGCCGCCAATTGCTATAAGCTGATGCTCGCCACCGGACGGAGCGATGAAGGCGTCCTGCGCTTCTACGAGCAGGCCGGTTTCACGCGCGGCGGCAAGACCTTCTTCGAGATGCGCTGGGTGGATTGAACAATCCGGCTACGGCCGGGCACTCGTCCATAGAGGCGCGTTGCCCCGGTCCTACTTGTCCGGGTCGTCATCCGTGTCGAGGGGGTCGGGCACGAGCCTGGAGAATTTCTGGATCTCGCAGGTCATCCCGTTGCGGGCGTGGAGCGTGTCGCGGCCGGCGCACAGGGAGCCGTCCTTGTTGGGCTCGATATAGAAGCCGGCGAAGAAATCGACCGGACGGCAGCCCCGGTCGAAATGGGCGCGGAGGCGCTCGTCCCTGGCCATCAGCATGGTCACGCCGCCCAGAGGCGCGACATGGGCGCCCCGGAGGAGCTTGAGCGACAGGCATTTGGGGCCCTTGGCTTCCTTCCAGCGGACCGACGGCGGCTCGGGCGCGCTGGGCGTCGACAGGCTGGAACGGGTGGGGCCGCGTGGCGGCACCATGGGGATTCGGATGATGACGCGCTGCTCGATGGTGACCTGCGCAAGCTGGACCGGCGGCGCGGAGACCCGGCGCGGCGAACCGTCCGCCGCGCTCGCGAGCAGCACAGGCAGCAGCAATGTCGTCGTGAATGCCGGCAATGATCGAACCCCAGGTCGGAACATGCCCTAGAGATTCGCGGTTGAACAGTTGATTAATTCCGCCCGCTGATGGTCGGCGACCGTCCTGGCGCACGCTTGCAGTGACGGGGCAACGCCCGATCCAGGGACGTCGGAACCCGCTGGCCTTGGCCGCGCCGAGAAGGCATAAGGCGCGTCATGATCTCGACCGAAGCTCTCGACGCCTTCCGCTCTGTCGCCGGCCCCAAGGGGCTGATCGAAGACCCCGATCTCATCCTGCCCTGGCTCGAAGACTGGCGCGGCAAATATCATGGCAAGGCCGCCGCCATCCTGACGCCCCGCTCGACGCAGGAGGTGGCGGCGATGGTCCGTGTCGCTCGCGAACATGGCGTGCCGCTGGTTCCGCAGGGGGGCAACAGCTCGATGGTGGGCGGCGCCACGCCACCCGAGGACGGCAGCGCGCTCATCCTCTCGCTGCGCGCGATGAACCGGATTCGCAGCATCGACACGGCCTCCAATCTCGCGGTGTGCGAGGCGGGGGTGATCCTCTCGCATCTCCACGAGGCCGCCGAGCAGGCAGGGCGGCGCTTCCCCCTCAGTCTCGGCGCCAAGGGCTCGGCAACCGTGGGCGGGCTTGTTTCCACCAATGCCGGAGGCACGCAGGTGCTGCGCCATGGCACGATGCGCGCGCTGGTCGAGGGCATCGAGGCGGTGCTGCCGGACGGCTCGATCCATGACGGCATCGCCGCGCTCAAGAAGGATAATCGCGGCTATGACCTCAAGCAGCTTCTGATCGGCGCGGAGGGGACGCTGGGTATCATCACCGCCGCCAGCCTGCGCCTCGTTCCCGCCATCGCCGATCGCGCGGTCGCCTGGGTCGGCGTGGAGGATCCCGAACAGGCGCTGGCGTTGCTGCGGCACATGGAGGCGCAGCTTGGGCCGGTGGTCGAGGGGTTCGAGGTGATGGCGGAGGATACGCTGGGCTTCGTGCTCGACGTGATCCCTGGCACGCGTCAGCCGATCGAGACGCGCACACCCTGGAATGCGCTCATCGAGATCGATCTGGACGAGGGCGCCGTCGGTCCCAGCGCGTATGAGCGCATGGAAGCGGCGCTTGCCTCCGCCTTCGAGGCGGGGCTCGTGGTGGATGCTGCCATCGCCGCCAGCGAGGCGCAGGCCGCAGCCTTCTGGAAGCTGCGCGAGAGCGGGTCTGAATCCGAGCGGGCGCAGGGCCCCGCATTGCAGTTCGACATCAGCGTGCCGATCGCCGCCATGCCCGCCTTCATGGTGGAGGCGGCCGCGTCGGTCGAGGCCGCCTTTCCCGGTGCGACCGCCTCCTCCTTCGGGCATCTGGGCGACGGCAACGTCCACTTCCACGTCCGCGCGCCCAAGGGGCAGGGCGTGGCGTGGCTGCACGAGCACGGCGAGGAGGCGACGCGCTTCGTNNNNTTCCATCTCGGCCGAGCATGGTATCGGGCAGATGAAGATCGGCGAGTTCGAGCGGCTGACGGCCCCCGCGCAGATCAACGCCGTCCGCGCGATCAAGCGGGCGCTCGATCCGCTCGGGCTGTTCAATCCCGGGAAGCTTGTGCCCCTTGCCTCTGTGAAGTGAGGCCTTTATGGCCGATGCGTCGATCAGCCCGCCTGCACAGGTGACGCGCTGTTTTATCCGCTTCAGGAGACGGTAGTCATGGCCAGCGCGCCACAAGCTCAGAATTTGCCCCTGCTCTATAACGACCTCGTGCCGCTCAACGTCGAGCAGCATGGCAACTACAAGCTGCGCATCGAGAACAAGGCGCCCTATCTGGTCGGTGTCCATGCCGTGCCGCTGACCATCGAGGAATTCGCGCCCTGCCAGCGTTTCCTGCCGATCGTCTTCTCCGCGGGTCAGAACCCCGTGCCCCTCGCGCTGATGGGCCTGAACGAGGGCGTGAACACCATCGTCGACGCCGAAGGCAATCTGCTGCGCGAGGACGGCTATGTGCCTGCCTATATCCGCCGCTATCCCTGGATGCTGGTGCGCCTCAACCCTGAGAAGGAAGAGCTTTCGCTCTGCTTCGATCCGACCAGCGACATGATCGGCGAGTTCGAGGACGGTCAGCCGCTCATCGAGAATGGCGAGGCGACACAGCTCACCCAGGATCTGCTCAAATTCTGCGAGCAGTTCGAGGAATCGGCGATGCGCACCCAGGCCTTCATGACCGAGCTGGTGGAGACCGGCCTGCTCATGGAAGGCGAGCTCAGCATCTCGGTGCCGGGTAGCGAGCAGCCGTTCGTCTATCGCGGTTTCCAGATGATCAACGAAGAGAAGCTGCGCGATCTGCGCGGCGATCAGCTGCGCAAGATGAACCAGAACGGCATGTTGCCGCTGCTGCACGCGCATCTCATGTCGCTGCAGGGCATGAGCGAAGTGTTCAATCGCCAGCAGCGCCTCGGCCTCGGCCCGGTCCCGGCCTTCCAGATCAGCTGATCGGGCGCGAGTCGGCCGAACGACGCAAGGTTGCGACAAAAAACACCGTCCGATCTCGATGATCGGGCGGTGTTCTGCTTTCTAACTCCCGCGGAACTGCGCGAGTCGTTCCCTGCCTCAGGGACTTAATCAACTTATAGAGCCTTTTGAGCGCGACTTGCCCTTGAAATGCAGGGGGCGCTGCCCTACTTTGGCCATGCGTAGAGGCTTGTTCCCCCTTTCGGGCCTTTGCGCGGGCGTCCCGCCCTTTCGGGACGTCTCCTCCCTGAACCTGGGCCACCCTGTGCCAATCGCACGGGGTGGTTTTTTATTGTGGTTTATTCCGCGGCGAGCGGGTGGGCCGAGCCGGCGAGCTCCTGCCCCAGCGCCAGGGCCAGATCGGCCAGCAGATGCTGCACGCAAGCGAGCCCCGCGCCCAGCGTCATGAGATCGCTCTCCAGATAAAGCGTCCGGTCGAACTCGATCTGGATGGCATGCACGCCCGCGCCCGGCCGCCCGTGGCGCTCCAATATGTGGTTGCCCGAATAAGGCGAGTTGATCGCCACCGGGATCTGCTGGCGCCGGACCACGTCCGCGCACAGGTCCGTCAGGCGGTCGACCGCGCTGCGCCCGAACCGATCGCCGATGACGACGCGCGGTAGCGCATCCTCGAAGCCCGGCGCAGGCCGCAGCGGCGGCATCGAATGGACATCGACCAGCAGCGCCACGCCATGGCGACGCCGCGTCTCCTCCAGCGTCTGCGCGAGCGCGGTATGATAGGGGCGGTGAATGCGTTCGATGCGCGTGCGCAGCGTCTCATAGGGCAGGGGGGCACGCCAGAGATTGCCGATCGTGGCGAGCCGTTCCGGGATGAGCCCCAGGCCCCCACGCACCTTCGCGCTCGTCTGGCCGCGCAGGTTCCAGGGGGGGGAGGAGATTGCGCGCGGGTCGAACTCGCGCTCGTCGCGGTTGAGATCGATCAGCGCGCGCGGCTGGCGAGCGATCAGCACATGATGGCCCTGCGCGATCAGATCCGCCACGAGATGGTCGGCCAGCCTGTCCTCCAGCCGCGCAAGCACCTCCTGCGGCACCCGCGCCCGCTCCATGAGCGCGCTCGAATAAATTCCGCCGGCATGCGGCACGGCGAAGACGAGCGGTCCATGCGCCCCCGCGCGGCCGAACGCCACATAGGCCTCATGGCCCGCCATCCGGGTTTCGAGCGGTCCCGCGACGGCCATATTGCGTTGCCTCGTTATCCTTTATGGGGCGAAAATCATCCCAAGCCGATGGAAAATCGTAATTGCTCGTCGCATAAGAGGGCCCGCGACGCCTAGCCCAGGCAGAGACTGGCGGTTTGTGAGCGCGATTG
>JAFKLU010000260.1 GCA_017304105.1 Sphingomonadales bacterium | reverse complement strand
GGATCTCCGGCTTGGGGCCCCGGCCCATCATCGGCGCCCAGATGCCGCGCCAGTCCGGCAGGGTCTGGAGCGCGGCATAGTCGACCTTTTCCGCCGAGGCCGGCCAGACTTTCCCGCCGGCGGGGGCGGCTTCCTGAGCCGAGGCCGGGGTCGTGGCGAGCAACGCCAGGGTTGCGCCCAGAGGCAGAAGGCAGCTGCGCATCGATTTTTCCTCACCCATGGCCGGACGGCTTATTTGTTCTCGAGCACTTTGTTGTCGGCCGTCACCACCTTGACCAGCGACCCGCCGGTCTTGCCGTTCAGCAGCGGATGATAGGTCACGGTGACCTTGTCGCCGGGCTTGAGGGAACTGCGCCGCCAACCGCTCAGCACGAGATTGTTGGGGCTGGTCATCTCGAACGCCCAGTTCGCCTTGGCGCCGCTCTTGTCGGCCACGTCGACGTGCATCCAGGCATGTGGATTGGTCCAGCGGAAGTCGGTCACCACGCCTTCGGTGGTCACGTCCTTCTTCATGTCGAACATGGCGAAGCTGTGGTGGGCGATGGCGGGTCCGGCGAGCAGGGCCAGGACCAGAGCAACGGATTTGATGCGCATCTTGGGCTTGCTCCTCAATTGGCCGTGGGCACGTTGATGGGCTTGCCGCCGGAGTCAGCCGGGCGCCCGTCGCCCAGCACCGTGCCGTTGGGCAGGACGACCTTGTTGAACAGGCCGCCCTTCTTGCCATTGCGCAGCGGGTTGAGCGTGATGGTGACGGTATCGCCGGGCTTCAGCGACGAGCGGCGCCAGCCCTGACGGGTCAGGTTGTTCGGGCTGTTCAGCTCGATGCTCCAGCGATCGGTGCTTCCCTGGCCATTGGGCACGTTCAGCTCGATGAAGGCATGCGGATTGGTCCATTGGAATTCCGCCACCTGCCCCTTGAGCGTGACGGTCTTGTTCTGGTCGAACATCGCGAAACTATGATGGGCGGCGGTCGGCGCTGCGGATATCGCCGCAGCGAGCGCGGCCAGCGCCAGAAGGGACTTGCTGGTCGTCACGTCGGTTCCTTTCGATCAATTCTGCTTTTCGCGCTCATTGAGCTCTTGCTGTCCACGGTCCGTGCCGGGCAGATTGGCGTTGCGCGCCTCGGTGCATTCGACTTCGCCGATGTCCGCCTCGGTCACGCGGTCCCAGCGCTTGGTGTTGCGCCACTCGCCCTTCCAGTTCTTGGGATCGGTCATGATATATTCGATCTCCAGCGCGTTGCCGCCTTTGATCATGCGGATGCGCTCGATGATGCGGAACTCGTCGCTGATCGGCAGGCCGATATCGATCCAGTGATGGTCGGTCTCGAAGCCGCGCGTATCGACAACGAGCGTATCGCCTTCCCAATGGCCGATGGACTCGCCGTTATAGGTCGGCACGTAGAGGTCGGGATCGGTATGCGTGCGCCCGTCGAGAAAGATGGTGCGGAAGCTGTTGGTGAAGCCCGCCACCATGTAGATCGCGGTCGGCACCTGCACGAACATGATCGGCCACACGCGCGTCATGATCATCGGCATCCCCGCCGGGTAGCACTGGCCGATGCTGTCGCGATAATTCTGTCCGCGCGCCCGCGCCTCCGCGCCTTCCTTGAGCGCCTTCTGCCCCTCCGCGTAGAACTCCGGATAGGGCGGGCCGAACATGAACTTGTTGAAGCCTTCGGACAGGTCGACGAACCAGGTGCCGGTCATGTCAAACGGCGGCTTGGGCCGGGGCTTGGCGAGATTGGCCGGATCGAGCGCGCCGGGCTTGCCGGGATGGCGCTGCTGCATCTGTTCGAGCTGCTCGGGCGAGAGCCGGCGGTTGCGGTCCTGCGTCTGCGCATGAAGCGGCGCGGCAAGCAGGAGCGAGACTATCGCGCCGCCCGTCAGCCACTCTCCCAAAGCCTTAGCCCGGGTTCGATGCCCTGCGCCTCTCCTGCTCATTCCTTTTCCTCTCCCGCCATTGTCCCTTCGAGGTCCTTCCTGCGGAGCACCGGCCCGCACGGAACGTCCTTCGAAGGCCCCGCCTTGATTCGTTACAGTTGACAACTCAACCGTCACCGTTGATTAGTCAATAGACGGAACGCCAGGTTACACGAAAACGATAACGTGCCGAACGTTTCAGACCGTGGCGAAGGCCATGGAATCGCTCGCGAAATGAAGCACGGCGAAAAAGGGGGAGAGGATGACAGGTTCGACAATTCGCGTCCGTATTGGCGCCAGCATGATTCGCGCGGCCGCTCTGGCCGGCACGGCAATGATCGGTCTTTCTGGCGCTGCTCTTCACGGGCAGGGGACCAGCCCGCAGGCCGCCGATAGCGAGGCCGGAGGCATCCAGGACATCATCGTCACGGCCGAGCGGCGGGCGACCAATCTCCAGAACACGCCGCTTTCGATCGTCGCGGTGACGCAGGAGATGGTGGAGGCCAGGGGCATCCAGGACCTGCAGGGTCTGTCCCAATTCACCCCCAATCTAAGCATCACCCCCACGCGCGGCAACGGCAACGGGGCGACCAACTTCGTGATCCGCGGCATATCGGGCGGCGGCGGTGCCGCTGGCGAGCGCGGCGTCGGCCTCTATGTCGACGGCATCTACATGCCGCGCACCAGCGGCGCGGTGCTGCGCGTGCTGGATGTCGACCGGATCGAGGTGCTGCGCGGGCCGCAGGGCACGCTGTTTGGCCGCAACTCGACCGGCGGCGCCATCCGCATCTTCAGCAAGCAGCCAAGCCAGAGCTTCGAAGCCTCGATCGAGGGCACGGTCGGCAATTTCAACCATACCGATGTCATCGGCATGCTCAATGTGCCGCTGGGTGGCGGCTTCGCGCTGCGCGTGCAGGGCGCCTATCTCGACAAGGGCGGCTTCGTGACGCGCGGCCCGGAGAAGCTGGGTGCCGAGCGGGACTATGTCGGCCGCGTGCAGTTGCGCGGCGAGCTGGGGTCGGGCCTCACGCTGAGCGCGGGCTTCCTCTACAATCGCTCCGAGGCCAATGGGACGCCGTTCGTCGTGCAGGAATTCGACCTGCGCCCCGGCATCGACGGGATCATCCAGGGCAATTATGCCGGTTGGCTCAACGACGCCTTCAAGGCGGCCGGGCAGGCGCCGATCGCGCCCTATAACGACAGTCGCTTCGTCAAGGGCGACTATGCCGCGCCGGACGTGTGCTTCCTCGATGATTTCAATCCCGATTACGACCCGGCCTGTAGCCAGATCAACAACGACACCTTCTGGCAGGCCGATCTGCGCCTCGACTGGGTGCTGAGCGACACGACGAGCCTGCACTCCATCACCGGCTATTCCAAGCTCAAGCACCGCGCGATGAACGATCAGGAGATGATCGGTTTCGAGCGTCGCTATGACGATATCGATTCCAAGGTCTTCTATCAGGAGCTGCAGTTCAACGCGGCGCTGTTCCAGAATGCGGTGGATCTGGTCGTCGGCGGCACCTTCTTCCGTGAAAAGAGCTCGGCGCCGAACAACTATATCCTCAACCGTCGCGGCACGGCCATCTATCCCAGCAATCGGGGCACGCCGCCCAATGCGGATGGCGGCCTTTACACCCGCACCATCAGCGACGTGTTCCAGACATCGCGAAGCTGGGGCGCCTTCGCCAGCGCCACCTGGCACATCGTGGAGGGGCTGAACCTGACCGGCGGCCTGCGGCAAGCCTGGGATCACAAGGACTATACGCAGCATCGCTACCAGCCGGCCCTGTATCCGATCACGCCGACGCCCTTCTCGCTTCAGCCGCCCGACTTCCTGGTGGCGCCGGGGACGAGCAGGTCGAGCGCTTCAAAGAGCGAGCCTTTCCACGCGCTCGATTACCGTGTGACGCTGGACTACCACTTCACGCCGGACATCATGCTCTACGGCACGATCTCCAAGGCCTATAAGGCAGGCTCGTTCAGCGCGACGCTGCAAAGCTACACCGCCTCAAACCCTGGGACGGGCGCCAATCAGGACAGCATCGTCTCGACCATCCCCAACGAGAAGGTCATCAATTACGAGGGCGGTCTGCGCACCACGCTGTTCGACCGGCGGCTGCGCCTGAACCCGACCATCTTCCTCATGCACTGGACCAATCGCCAGTCCGCGATCCGTGTCAATTGCGGCACGGGCGCGCTGGCAAATCTGGTGCCCGGCAGCGCGGCCTGCCCGGTCGGCTTCCTGCCGCTGCTGCAGAATCAGGGCGATGCGTGGATCCGCGGGCTTGAGCTGGATGGCCAGCTCGTCGTCGGCGGCGGGCTGACGCTCGACGGCAGCCTCGGCCTCACGCGCTACAAGCTCAAGAATGCCCCGGCCGGCGTAACCCATTTGTTCCCGGACATTCCCAAGACCAGCTTCACGCTGGGCGGCACCTATTCGGTGGACGCCGGTTTTGGTCAGGTGACGATGAACATGAACTACGCCTATGTCGGCAAGCAGTCGGTCTACCCGGATGATACCATCGACTCCGGCTACATCCTGCCGTCCTACGGCCTCGTCAACGCCCGCATCCAGGTGGCACCGGCGAGCCTGCCGGTCACCGTCACCCTCTATGCGAACAATCTGCTCAACGATGTCTACGCGACCTACGCGCAGCGCTTCGGTGGCGGCTTCTGGGATGCGGGTGGGCCCTCTACTGTGTTTTCGGCCCCGCCGCGCAACATGCTGAGCGTCGTGCGTGGTCGTCCGCGCGAGATGGGCCTGCAGGTCAAGTTCAACTTCTAGAACCGGCCGGGGGCGCGGACGGGCGCCCCCCGCTTCACGAGGATGTATCATGGCAGAATTGATCGACGGGCTGGTTAGCTGGCTCGAAGGGACGGGCTTGCATCAAACGATGCAGACCGTCGAATGGGCCGTGCCGGCGGTGCAGACCATCCACATATTGGCGATTGCGGCCGTCTTTGCTTCCTCGCTCGCTCTATCGCTGCGGGTCTTCCATCTCGCCGGGAGCGACTGGTCCGCGGCGCAGTGGGGCGCCCGGCTCAACGGCTGGGTTGTCTGGGGGCTGGTCGTCCTGCTCCTGTCGGGCGCGCTGATGATCTGCGGCGAGCCGGGCAGATCGCTGAACAATGCCCTGTTCCAGACCAAGATGATCCTGTTGGTCGTGGCGCTCGCGCTGTTTTTCGCCCTTGCGCGCGGCGTGAGGGCGCTGGTGCGGCCCGAGCAGCCGGCGCTGGGTTCCGTCAGGCTCCTCGCCGGGCTGCTCATTCTCGTCTGGCTCGCGATCATCGTCTGCGGGCGCTGGATCGCCTACACCTGAGCGGGGAGGGAAGAGCAATGTACGAAACACTCGATGCCATCGCGGCGAGTCCGATCGGCGACTATATGGCAGCCAATGCCTTCGCCTTCCCGGCAGTCGAGACGGTGCATGTGGTGGCGATCACCACCGTCATCGGCTTCATCGCCATCGTCGATCTGCGCCTGCTCGGGCTTGCCTCGGCGAGCTATCCGATCAGCCGCCTGAGCCGCGCGCTGCTGCCCACCACCTGGATCGCCTTCGCGCTGGCGGTGGTCAGCGGCGCCCTGCTCTTTACATCGCAGCCGGCGACCTATTTCGACAACACCGCCTTCCGCATCAAGATGGCGCTCATCCTGCTGGCGGGGCTGAACATGCTGGCCTTCCATTTCCTGACGCTGCGCAACATCGAGGCTTGGGACACAGGCGGGCCCGGCCCGGCCGCCGCGCGGCTGGCGGGGCTCCTGTCGCTGCTGATCTGGGTGGTCGTGGTGGCCTGCGGGCGCTGGATCGGCTTCACCACTTCGACCGCCTTCTGCCAGCCGCGGTAGCTGCCGTAGCGGGTGTTGAATTCCTCGTCGCGGTCGCTCATGCGGTTGGACATGGCCATCGCCTCGCCGCCCGCCATGTCCTTGCCTTCGGGCACGGTGGCGGCGGTGATGTCCAGGCCCCGCGAGATGCGCTCGTGCACCGCGCGGATCTCCAGTCCGGTGGCGTTGCTCGGGAAACGGTCGTTCGGCAGCGCGGTGAAGTCGGGGAACAGCACGTCGCGCGCGAAGTTGCCGCGCTCCATCAGC
>JAFKLU010000259.1 GCA_017304105.1 Sphingomonadales bacterium | reverse complement strand
TCACCACCCGCTCAGCAGGGGCCTTCATAGGCGATTTTTTAAAGGAGGAGGGTTGGGGCTTCATCTTCGTTCCTTCGTCACTACGACGAAGCCCCAACCCTCCTTAAATCACAACCTCAAATCTGTGCCATTGGTGCTGACGGGGAACAGCGGCAGCAGATCGTCGCCAACCGCTCGCAATTCTACCGCGACTTTGCCGTGCCCTTCTATGGCGCCAACCGCCCTGGAGCAGATATCCCCCAGAGCCTGCTGGATGCTTTCTGGCTGATCAGCATGCAGGCCGGCCTCGCCAATGCCTATCTGAGCATCAAGGCCTTTTCCGAAACCAACTTCGTCGAAGATCTCAAGAAGTTCGATGTGCCGACGCTCATCGTTCACGGCGACGATGATCAGATCGTACCCATTGCGGATTCCGCCCACAAGGCGGCTCGCCTCATCAAGGACGCGCGAACGATCTTCTATCCAGGCGCGCCGCACGGCCTGACGGCCACCAGCCATGCAGATCAGTTCAACGCCGATCTGCTCGCCTTCATTCGCAGCTGAAGCGCCCAAGCCGGCGGCGGTGCTGCCGCCGCCGGCCGTCCTTCGACCAGTTTTCGGGATACATCCATGAGCCCCGCCCCTATCAAGATTTTGCTGCAAACGACGATCGTGCCGACCGACAACGCCTGGTCGATCGCGCGGTTCGGACAGCTCGCGAAGCTGCTCGCCGCTCAGGTGACCGAAGAGGGCACTCCTCGCTATCATGTTGTCGCACGCGACCGTTGCCGCGTCGACGAGCCGGACCCTGTCCTCTCGACGTTGGACAGCAGCGGCTTCGATCAACTCTGGCTGTTTGCTGTCGATTTTGGCGACGGTCTGACGACGGAGGACTGCGCCGCGATCTTGCGTTTCCACAATGGTGGCGGGGGCCTGATGATCACCCGCGATCACATGGATCTGGGTTCATCCATCTGCGGCCTCGGCGACATCGGTGGCGTGCACTATTTCCACACTCACAATCCCAATCCCGATGTGGCCGCGCACGTGCGCGACGATCTGGACACTACGCACATTTCGTGGCCTAATTTCCATTCGGGAAGGAACGGCGACTATCAGCTGATCATCCCGATCATGCCAATCCATCCGGTCCTGTTTGATCCAGCATCCCCGACCGGTGCCATTCGCCACCTGCCATCGCATCCGCACGAAGGTGGCGTTCTCACGCCGAACGAGCGCGGCGCGCGCATCATCGTTCGGGGTCAGAGCAAGGCGAGCGGTCAGATGTTCAACATCGCAGCGGCGTTCGAAGGGCTGGCGGGTGCTGGACGCGCGATCGCGCAAAGCACCTTCCACCATTTCGCGGACTATAATTGGGATGTGCGCGCGGGCGCACCGACTTTTGTTACGGAGCCGACGGGCGACGGCCTCATCAGGAATCCGCAGGCTCTCGCCGATACCCATCGCTATGCGATCAACCTGGCCGCCTGGCTCGGTGCGAGGACGCGTTCATAGCCCTCGTCCTGCCACTCCACAGGAAGCGCCGGTGCGTTTGCGTAGCCTGTCATGGCCGCCGAAAATGGACCCATGCACAACGCCCCCGCGCGAGAGATTGCGGTCAGGCCAAGGATGCAAAGACCCTTGGGCGCCTGATGCTCGAATAGGTTTCTTCTGCGTCGCAGACTGCGACGGGAAGGGTCTGCCATGCGCGGATCAGCTCACCGAGGGATTTGGCATTCATTTTCCGCATGACATTGCCGCGGTGGAGCTTGACGGTGACTTCGCTGATCCCGAGGTCATGGGCGATCTGCTTGTTGAGCCGTCCCTGCGCAACTTCCCGCAGCACCTCTCGTTCGCGCGCCGTCAAGGCTTCGAAGAAGCCGAGGTTTCGTTGGACGACAGCATGCTCCACCCTACGCTCCCGGTCGAGCGCGATGGCCCTCGACACCGCGTCGAGCAGCGTCTGGTCGCGGACGGGCTTGGTGAGAAAATCGACGGCGCCAGCGCGCATGGCGTCGACGCTCATGGGGATGTCTCCGTGCCCCGTAAGGAAGATGATCGGCTTGAGATTCCCCGTCCGGATCAGATGATGCTGCAGCTCGAGGCCGCTCGCGCCGGGCATGCGGACGTCCAGGATCAGACAGCCATGACGATCCAGGGCGTCGCATTCGAGAAGCTCGCGGATCGAAGCGAAGCTGAGGGGCTGAAACCCTGCGGACAGGATCAGTTCCGAAACAGCCAGACGGATCGCCTCATCATCGTCGACGATAATGATGACCGGCTCTTCCTTCTGGCTTCCGAACTGTAACGGCACCGAATTATGCGGGCGCCCTTGGTCAACAATCATGGCCGTCCTCCATTTCTCGATCACCCAAAGCCTTGCCGACAGCAGATAGTAGGGCTGCGGCATCGAAAGGTTTGCAGAATATACCCGTGACTTTGTGTCCCTGAATTTGTTCGGCAAATTCGTGACGCCCGGTGATCATGAAGACCGGCAAGCCGGGCCGCTCCTCCCCGATCAGCGCGCGAAGGCCAAAACCGTCGATGCCGGGCAGGCCAATATCCGTAATGAGCAGGTCGATCTGCTCCAGCCGGCTCGCAAGCAGCGCTTCGGCCGAGGGAAAAATGCAGGCAATATAGCCAGCGGATTCCAACAGGTTGGACAGTGAGTCCCGCAAGCGGGGATCGTCGTCGACCACGGCCACCACGGGCACTTTGTCGATCATGCCGAGCGCCCTCCCGTGCGGGAATGCGTGATTGAAACACCCAGCTTCTCGGCCATCCGCACCAGATCGGCCAGCGATGGCGCAGCCATCTTCTGCATGACATTGCGCCTGTGAAGCTGCAGCGTCACTTCACTGATCCCCAATTCCGCGGCCGCCTGTTTGTTGAGCAGTCCGCTCACCACGAGCGGAAGCACGGTGCGCTCGCGCGGCGTCAACTGGCGATAGCGTTGTCGGAGGCTCTCGATTTCGCTGCGCTGTGAGCGCCTTTCGCGATCCTCGGCAAGACCCGCCGCCACGGCAGCCATCAATTCCGCGTCGCCAAAGGGCTTGGCGAGGAAATCGACTGCGCCCCCCTTGATCGCCCGGACACTGGAGGGAATGTCGCCATGGCCGGTGATGAAGACGATTGGCGGATGGCTGACGTCCGCGATCTGGCCCTGCAAGTCGAGGCCATTGATGTCCGGCAGTTCTACATCCAGGATGAGGCAGGCAGCCATGTCCGGCTTCTCCGACACGATATAATCGCGCGCAGATCCGAACGATCTGGTTTCCAGCCCATGCGATGCGAGCAGCTCTGCCAGAGCCTCCCGGACCCGAGCATCATCGTCGACGACGAAAACAATCTGACGCTCTGTTGTCACGCGACCTCTTCTTCTGCCGCGGGTCGGGGGATCAGCATTGCGTCAATTTGATCCCTGGCCCGCTGTGCGTTTCGCTGTGCCCATGTTTCGGAGCGGGTCGGACTTTAGCGCGTGCCCGGCGGCGGCGCATCCTATGGAAATCAATCGGGTCAAGCTATGCAGGGGTACATTATGGATTTCCATAGGTGCGGATCGACATCGTCGCCCTTAAGATGGAGGCGGACCGAGTTCGTCGGTCCAGGGCGAGAAGGATGCTATAGAACGGCCGCGAGCGCAGAGACGCTCTTGTCAGGCGGGAGCAGCCAATGCCGGCGGTGTCGAACCCAGCCAACGGGATCGCTTCAGAAGCGACGAAGGCGGCCAAGATCGTCGAAAGCGTCGTGGGCAGCGGGTGGTCCGCCGACGCGTCGGGCAAATTTGTCTACATGAGCCATGTGGCGTCACTGCCTCGATACCGGCGAACATTTCAGCGTCGATCACCGAATCCTGCGTAGCAGCGGCGCCTATGTCTGGATGAGAAGCACCGCGCAACCTGTGCACGACGAATTAGGCCGCGTGGTCGCCTGGTATGGGACATTGATTGAAGGCGATCTGCCCGACATCGCGAAAGAGCGGTTCGCGAAGGCTGCCGGCGAGACGACCCATCAAAGGACGGGCCCCGATGGCTTCCATTCTTTGAGCCGTACCCACCCCGATGATCGGGTTCCCGCAGCTCATGCGGCTGCCCGCGCCTTCTGGACAGGTGTTCCTCAGGTCACGAAGCACCGGCAACTGCAGGATGGCGGCGGCTATCGCTGGATCGAAACGCGCGCCGAGCCCGGTTACAGCGTGAGCATCGATGTCGACGAAGTTGTTACTGATCGTGAGCCTCCGGAGCAGACGATATCCCGCTTCGCGGATCGGGTCGATGCCGAGCCATTCCGTTCAGCCAGGACTGTCGAAAGCCTGTTTGGCAATGGATGGGCGTTCGACGCAGAGGGACGCTGGATCTACCTGCATCCCTTCGCGCAAAGCTCGCTCGGCGTAACACTGGATGATCTGAATGCACCGCTGGCCGAGGGATATACCGGCTGGAAGCGTCTACTGCATCCAGAAGACTATGATCGCGTCGCCGCCGAATGGCGCCATTGCCTGAAAACGGGCGACTATTTCAACGTCGAGTTCCGCTTTAAGCGGGCCAGCGGCGCCTATGTGTGGGCCAGAACCGCCGCGCGGCCGACACTCGATGTTCAGGGGCGCATCACGGGATGGTACGGCATCGCGCTGGACATCAATGTCTACATGAAGACCGTTGCCGCGCTGCGAGACCGGGAGCGCGAGCTTTCTCAGCTCGTCGATATGGTGCCTGGCCATCTCTGGAGGCTGACGGCCGACGGAGAGCCGGTCTTCTTCAACAAGCGCATGGTCGATTTTCTCGGCGTCGATGTGACCGACATTGGCGAACCTGGCATGAGCAAGCTCGAAGCGCTCATTCAAACGATCCATTCTGACGACGCGAAGCCCTTCCGTGATGCGCTAAACTGGTCCCTCGTCAGCGGAGAAGTCTTCTCCATGCGATATCGGCTGCGTCGCTTGGACGGCGTTTATCGTTGGATGTCGAGCCGCGCGGACCCCTTGCACGATCAGGCCGGACAAATCGTGCAGTGGTACGGCATCTGCCACGATATCGATGATCAGATGCACAGCGAGGAGGCCTTGCGAAAGAGCGAGCAGGCGCTCCGCGAACTTGTCGATGCCCTGCCGGTCAATATTCTGAGTTTTTCCCCGGATGGGACGATGACTTACGCAAGCAGGCGCTATCTTGAGCAGATCGGGTCTCCCGCCGCGCATATCGGGAATTTCGACGATCTGGCGCGGGATCTGGCGCATCCCGAGGACTTCCCGGTGATGTTCAGTAGAGCGTCGAACGGGTTTGCCACGGGCCAACCATTCGTCAACCGGTTCCGCCGGCGCGACAAGTTCGGCAACTATCCCTGGATCGAAGCGCGCGCGCAGCCGCTCCGCGATGCCTCCGGCGCCATTCTGCAATGGTATCTGATATCCATCGACATAGAGGATGAGGTACGGGCCCAGGAAGCGCTGCGCGCGGCGCAGGAAAATCTCTCGCGCCAGAGCCAAGCGGCCAGCCTTGCCGAGCTCTCTGCGTCGATCGCGCATGAAGTCAATCAGCCGCTGGCTGCCATCGTCGCCAACTCGCATGCGTGCCAGCGCTGGCTCGCAGCCGATCCGCCCAATGTCGAGCGCGCCCTAACCACCGTCGAGCGTGTCATCCGTGACGCCAATTCTGCCGCGGACGTCGTCAGTCGCATCCGCGCGCTGTTCAAGCAGTCCATGGACGGGCGGACCTTGGCGTCCATCGACGAAGTTATGACGCAGGCGCGAGACCTGCTGGCGGAAGAGGCCGCTCGGCGGCATGTCAGCATCGACCTCGATATCGACAGAAATCTGCCGGCACTGCTTATCGACCGGGTCCAGGTCCAGCAGGTGCTGGTGAACCTCATTCGCAATGGCATCGAGGCGATGGATACCCTGCCGGGCGACCGGCCTCTGCTGCTGCGAGCGCAAAGTCTGGGCAGTTCCATCCGCATCGAGGTGCACGATCAGGGCCGAGGCATCGATTTTCCCGAGAAGATGTTCGAGCCCTTCTTCACGACCAAGGGGCAAGGCATGGGCATGGGACTGGCGATCTGCCGGTCGATCGTGGAATCACACGGCGGGCAGCTTTGGGCCGAGAAGAACGAACCACGGGGGGCGATGCTGATCTTCACGCTGCCCTTGGACAGGCACCAAATGTCGTAAGTGTCCCTTCGGGGACGGATGTGGTTTTCCACGCACGGCCGTTCAATCCCACGAATGCTTGAAGCAAGCATTCGCTGAGGCCCGGTGGGAGCAACCTAGATAGATGCAGCTTCCTTGATCTCTACCGGCTCTATCGGCTGGTCGACCAATCCGGAATGACAGCCTGCGCCGACACTGCCGCCGTTCCCACCTTGTTATTGGCTTCCCAAAAGCCGCCATTCGTTTGGCTTGCTCGCGACGACGGGTTTTGGGCCTAGAGGGAAGTCGGGTTTCGGCTGCCAGGCGCGAAATCCCGCCGTCGGGATGTGGCATCAAGGCAGAAGTCCGAGGCGCGGACTGCATCGCCTGGCGGTGCGTAGATTCATCTCGATGAGAGGCGCGCGACCAGCAAATCCACAAACGCGCGCAGACGCGGCAGTTGCCTGAGATCCCTGTGAAAGCCCAACCAGTTGTCGCGGCTTGGCGGATCTGAGACGAGTTCCACCTTCTCGATCCCCGCCGTTGCATCACCAAGCGGAATGGGCAGAACGGCTAGACCAACGCCCAGTGCGCAGAGCTGTGCCTGAACATCGCGGTTGTTGCTCCGCGCCGCGATGTGGGCCTTCGGGAAAGTCCGTGTCAGCCACGCAACGTCGGGCATCGCGCCAAAGCCTGTATCCATCACGACCAATGGGCAGCCCGCGCCATCCCCCGCAACCGGAAGCCAACACCCAGGCTTCGCGTAAAGGCCATAGCCTATCGTCACCAGCCTCCGCGCGATCACCTCTGGTTCGTCGAAACTTGCGATGCGGATGACCAAATCGGCCTCGCGCCGGGCAAGGCTGTAGATCCGGGCGTCGGTCAGCAATTCGACAACAACGGCCGGGCTGAGGCGCTGGAACTCCGCGATCACCGGCGCCAGCATGATGCGGCCGAACCAGTCCGAGCAGGTCAACCGCAACACACCTTCGAGCGAGCCGTCGCGGCCGGTGAGCTCGCGCGCAAGCGCCAGAGCTTCCGCCTCCATGACCTCGGCATGACGGAGCATAATTTCGCCTTCGTCGGTCAACGAGAAGCCGGACGAGGATCGCTGGAACAGTTTAGCGCCGACGGCCTCTTCGAGCGCGCGCAGTCGTCGCCCCATCGTCGGCTGCGATTGTCCCAGACGGCGGCCCGCGCCGCCCAGTGATCTGGCCCGCGCAATCGCGAGGAAAACGCGAAGGTCACTCCATTCAGGCGGCGCGGCGGGCATCAGGCATCCATTCAAAAATGAATGAGTAATGTGCTTCTTTAGCGTCTGCCAGTCAAAGTCGAATGAGCTCATCCTCGCGGTGCACCAACAGGAGTTCGACCATGTCAAAGCCAATGATGACCGCAGCCGTTGTGGAAGCGACCAATGCAGCTTTCGTCCTCCGCGAGCTTGCGCGCCCCGAGCCCGGTCCTGGACAGGTGCTTGTGCAGATCGGGGCGAGCGGCACCAATCCGCTCGATACCAAGATCAGAGCCGGCAAAGCGCCCCATGCCCAGCAGCCCTTGCCGGCCATCCTCGGCATGGACCTTGCCGGAACAGTCGTTGCGATCGGCGAGGGCGTGGCGGAGTTCCAGATCGGAGACGCCGTTTTCGGACTGACGGGCGGGGTTGGCGGACTGCAAGGCTCGCATGCGCAGTTTGCTGCCGTGGATGCGCGGCTGCTGGCCCGCAAACCGCGTTCGCTGTCCATGCGGCAGGCGTCGGTTCTGCCGCTGGTCGTGATCACCGCCTGGGAAGGATTGATCGATCGCGCGCAAATCCGGGCCGGACAGACAGTGCTGATCCAGGGCGGCGCAGGCGGCGTCGGCCACGTTGCAGTCCAGATTGCGCTCGCACGAGAGGCAAAGGTCTTCGCAACCGCGCTGGGTGAGGATCTCGATTATGTGCGCAGCCTCGGTGCCACACCGATCGACGGCTCCATCGCCGTGGAGGCCTATGTCGCGGAGCATACCGGCAATAAGGGCTTCGATCTTGTTTACGACACGATCGGCGGCCCCGTTCTGGATGCCTCGTTCCGCGCCGTGAAGCGCTTCGGACACGTGGTGAGCTGCCTTGGCTGGGGCACGCACAAGCTTGCCCCGCTTTCCTTCAAGCAGGCGACCTATTCGGGTGTCTTCACGCTGCACACGCTGCTGGCCGACGAGGGCCGGGGGCACTTCGGGAAAATCCTGACCGAGGCAGGCGCGCTTGTCGATGCGGGCAAGCTTGTCCCGCGCCTCGATCCGCGCGCCTTCTCCGTCGAGGAGATCGGGGCTGCCTATGACGCGGTGCTGGGCCTGAACGGGGCCGCGCGTCCGCAGGGCAAGATCGCGATCACCATCGATCCGCAATCGGGCCATCCGCAACAGGGCTGAAGCCCGCAGATCCGGCTCCTTATTCAGCTCGAATTTTTCAGATTTTTACAGGAACATCTCATGACAAACCCGTTCGGCTTCACATCCACCACCGACGATGTGCTCGCAGGGATCGATCTGACCGGCAAGCGCATCCTCGTGACCGGCGTTTCAGCTGGTCTGGGCGTCGAAACCGCTCGCGCGCTTGCCAGCCACGGCGCGCAGGTGGTCGGCACGGCGAGAGATCGCGAGAAGGGATCAAAAGCGCTGGCCGAAGTCGGATTGGACCACGCCGCGATCGATCTGGTCGAGCTGGATCTGGCCGATCTGGCGAGCGTTCGGCGCACCGCGGACCAACTGCTGATGGAGCGCCGTCCGCTGGATCTAGTGATCGCCAATGCCGGGGTCATGGCGCCGCCATTCGGCCTTACCGCCGATGGCTTCGAGACCCAGTTCGGGACCAACCATCTCGGCCATTTTGCCTTCGTGAACAGGCTCGCCGCGCTGATGCGGCCCGGATCGCGGCTCGTGATGCTGGCATCTTCCGGGCATCGCTTTGCCGATGTCGACCTTGTCGATCCGAACTTCGATACGACCCCCTACGATCCGTTCGTCGCCTATGGCCGATCCAAGACCGCTAACATCCTGTTCGCGGTCGAGTTTGACCGGAGGTATCGGGCGCTCGGCCTGCGCGCGACGGCGGTGCATCCCGGCGGTATCCGGACCGAGCTTTCCCGCCACATGGGCGCAGAAAAGCTCCAGTTGCTTGCCGACAGCATCAACGCCGATCTGGCGAAGGAGGGCAAACCGGCAATGGCGTGGAAAACCCCCGGGCAGGGCGCGGCAACAACGCTCTGGGCGGGCATTGTAGCGGACGCGGATGCCGTTGGCGGCCGTTATTGCGAGGATTGCCAGGTATCCCCGGTGATCAGCGACGAGAGCATCGGCTTCGGCAGCCCGGGCGTGCGGCCTTACGCGCTCGATCCCGAAACCGCCAAGGCCTTGTGGGCAAAGAGCGAAGAGTGGGTCTCGGAAACCTTCGATCTGCGCCTCGAGGGCCACCGGTAGGCTGACAGACCACCCGCTGGCTGCCGTGCGCCGGACAGCCCGCACCGATCTTCATTCGGCGCCGCAAGGAGTAGACCAATGGACACGATCACCACCAGCGACGGCACGAGCATCTTCTACAAGGACTGGGGCCCGAAGGACGCCCGCCCCATCGTCTTTCACCACGGCTGGCCTCTCAGTGCCGACGAGTGGGACAACCAGATGATATTCTTCCTCGAACGCGGCTTTCGCGTGATTGCCCATGACCGCCGCGGCCACGGCCGTTCAACGCAGAC
>JAFKLU010000258.1 GCA_017304105.1 Sphingomonadales bacterium | reverse complement strand
ATGGTGAGTCCAACTGTCATGACGTCTTTTACCAGCCGTACCATAGTACGGTGTCAACCATTAAATTATGGATGAGAGGCGAAAGGGCGTGACGACTTCAACACCCTGTTCGGCTGTGAGACCGCCCCGTCTCCCGCGAACGGTCGTTCGCGCGAGACCCGCGCCGATCGCGGCAGAGGCCACTGAAACAGCCCATTCGGCTTCCTAAAACCGTCCCTTGTTTCCGTCTCCGAAATCCGGCTAGGCTGCGTCGAGTTTTCGGAGAAGCCCTTTGCTCGTCGGCTATGCGCGCGTGTCCACCCGAGATCAGTCCCCTGCCCTACAGCTTGATGCGCTCCGGCAAGCGGGATGCGAAAAGGTGTTCACCGAGAAGGCATCGGGCGCGCAGCGCGATCGGCCGGAGTTGCGCGCCGCGCTCGACTATCTTCGCGCCGGGGACACGCTGGCAGTTTGGAAGCTCGACCGGCTCGCGCGCTCCGTCCGGCAACTCGTGGAGACGGCCGAAGATCTCGCCAAGCGCGAGATCGGCCTTCGCGTGCTCACCCAGGCGATCGACACCACCAGCCCCGGCGGGCGGCTCGTGTTCCACGTCTTTGCGGCCGTGGCGGAGTTCGAGCGCGAGCTAACCTTGGAGCGCACCCATGCCGGACTTGCCCAGGCGCGCGCCTTGGGGCGACGTGGCGGGCGCAAGCCGGCGATGGGGCCGGCCGAGATCAAGCGCGCCAAGGCCATGCTCGCCGATCCGACCATCACCGTTGAGGAGGTCGCACAGCAGATCGGGGTGCAGCCCTCGACGCTTTACCGGCACATTCCGGGCGGGCGCAGCTCGCTAGGCCAGGCCGTCTAGCAGAGGGCATCGCGTGGAAGGTACGCCAGACAACGCTAAGCGAGAACATTTCAAGAACCGTATGATGGCCGTTACCGCCGGAGGTCGCTAAGCCCCAGTTCTTCCCACATCCATGTAAAGTCATAGGTGCCCATCGGATCGGCGGTGCCCGATTTTGCCGCGCCATTTTCGATATATTTGAGCCAGTCGGCTACCTTTACCCGCCCCGCCTTTGTACAGGCCAGAACGCGTGGCGTCTTGTGGCTGAGGGCTGGGACCGGCTCATCGAGCGTTTTCGTATATTCACGGGTCAGCATATCGTGAACGATGCGCTCCATTTCATGCGGTGGAATATCCAGCGCCTCGTCCTGTGGCGTGCGGGCGGCATCGTCGGCCATAACCTGATCGAGCGTCCGGATTTCGGCCATAGGCGCGCTCACGCAATCACCAAGCCATTCGCCCATCTGGGTAATTGCTCGCTCCGCGCGGGCGGCACTGTTTACCTCGACGATCAGCTTGCGCCCTGCCAGTTCCACATTGGCAAAAACCGGCGTGCCGTCATCCATGGTCGTGACGAAGGCCCGCTTGCCTTTGGTCGCTTGCGGCTTCTTGTTCTTCGTCGCTGGTGCCAGCCAGTTCCAGAAACTGTCGCTGGCAGGTTCCAGCCATTGTGCCGCGTTCAGCCTTCGGATCAGGCTCTTGCCGACCACGCCTTTCGCCAGCGGAAAAACGATACGGTGGAACACCAGGTCATCGCCGTCGGCGTTGACCATATCCGGCGCGCTGCCGGGCATGGCCTTGCCCAGACAGTCGAGCAGCCACATGTTCGTGAACATCGGTCCCGATGCTCCCAGAAGCGCGTCCCGATCGGACGGGTCCAATTCCGCAGTGTCCTGAGTTTCGTCGGCAAGTCGGGAAAATGCATCGACCACTCGCACGGCGCCCTCAGCGCTGAACGGCAACAGCGCTCCGGAAATGCCATGGCGCCCGTTCACGTCGACAACCCTTGCGGCGATCTTGTCCCAGTTGACCAGGGTCTGGGTTGCACCGTGTTCGCGCACCGTCACCGGAGCAACGTCGCGCAGCAGATCGCGCAAGGTCATCGACTGACCAGGCACGACTTCGCTGACCTCATAGAGCGACATGACCGTATCGCGTAACGCGCGCATATAGGCCTTGTTCGGCGCCTTTTCGTTCCAGCCCCGGCGCTTGAGATAGTCATCGACCAGATTGCGACCGTCGGGTTCCAGTTCCTGCGTAAGCAGATCTTCAAAGGCGCAGCCCCATAGCGGCCCTTGCCAGTGATCGCCAATTATCTCGAATATGGCGTCAGGCTCGAGTCCGGTCGCTTCGCTCGCCGGATCGAGATGCGCGGACAGCATTTCGGCCAATGCCTCATCCCATGGCGCGCGATCCGCATATTTCATCAGGCCGGAAAGATCGTGAGCCGATTTCGATCTGGACATTCAGATGGGCCTTTCCACGCCGAGGCGGCGCATTTCTCGATAGATGGTCGATCGGCCGATGCCGAGTTGTCGTGCTGCTTCTGTCGGCGAGATGCTCGCTTCGACCAGTTTGATGGCGGCATGTACCTTGGACATGTCGAGCGGCTGACGGCCGGGCAACTTGCCTTTGGCGCGCGCGGCGGCGATCCCATCCCTGGTTCGCTCGGAGATCAGTCTCCGCTCGAAATGGGCGATGGCCCCGAACACATGGAAGATGAGTTCGCCGGCGGCCGACGATGTGTCGATCTTTTCCTCAAGACTCAGGAGCGCGATGCCCTGGCCGCGTAGCGTCTCGACCGTGGTGAGCAATTCGGCGAGCGAGCGCCCAAGCCGATCGAGGCGGACAACCGCCAGCGTGTCGCCCTTGCGGGCATAGGCGATCAGTTCGGCCAGACCGGGCCGCTCCATGCTCTTGCCCGACATGACGTCGGTGAACACCTTGATCGCGCCGGCCTCCTCCAGACGCATGGTCTGTCCAGCCACGTCCTGATCGCCGGTGCTGACGCGGGCATAACCCAGAATATCGCCCATCCCGTGCGTCTCCCAAACGGTCGTTCTGTGGACGATCTGAAGGGCGATCGCTTCGCCCCATCCATATCCGTCCACATACTATGTCTCTTTACTCATGGCTGTCCATAGGCCCAGATGACCTTTTGTGGACGGGAATCGGAATGACGAAGCGTAAGCATCAACTCCTGACCGAGAGCGAACGCGATCAGATCCTCGCCATCCCGAGCGAGCGCGACCATCTAGCCCGGCTCTACACCTTCGAGCCTTCGGACATCGAGATCATCGGCGCACGACGGGAGCGACGGAACCAGTTGGGTGTCGCGCTGCAACTCGCGCTCTTGCGGCACCCGGGCATCACACTGGCGCAGTTGATACAGGACAAGGGAGCGATACCCCATGATCTCGCCGCCTTCGTCGCGGAACAACTTGGTCTACACGTAACCGACCTGGCCAACTATGCAGCGCGGGATCAGACGATGACGGACCATGCCCGCGAGCTGGCGATGCGAGCGGGCCTTCGTGGACCAACCCGCGCCGACATTCCCTTCATGATCGAAGCGGCCGCGAAAACGGCATGGGCGACCGACAAGGGGATGACGATAGCGATCGGCGTTGTCACCGCCCTTCGCGAGGCCCGGATTCTACTGCCGTCCATCTCCACCATCGAACGCGCCAGTAGTGCGGGACGCGCGCGTGCCCGCAAGCAGGCTGCCTACGCCCTGATCGCTGATCTTAGCGCCGAACAGGTCCACGCCCTCGACCAGGTCTTTGACGACGCCGGCGGCATGAGCCAACTCGCTTCGCTCAAGACCATTCCCGTTGCGGCCAGGCCCGATCACATCCGCCAGATTCTCGACCGCCTGCGGCAAGTGCGGAAGATCGGCATCTCCCCGGACGTGGCTGGCCGCATCCATGCCGACCGATTTCGGCAATATGTCAGGGAAGGCCGCGCTTCGCCTGCCTATATGATCGAGCGATATATTCCCTCCCGACGGCGCGCTACGCTGGTTGCGTTCCTGCTCGACCTCGAGGAACGACTGACCGACAGCGCCTTGGAGATGGCGGACAAGCTGATCGGCAGCATCTTCACCCGCGCGAAGAACGCCCAGGCGCGCAGCTATGCCACCACGTCAAAGAATGTGGCGCGGCTGATGCTGATCTTTCGCAGGACAATCGACGCATTGACCGATGCGGTCGATACCGGCGAAGATCCAATGGAGGCCCTGGACGCATCGGTCGGGTGGAACACCCTCCTGAAGGCGAGGCCAGAAGTGGCGACAATCGCGGAAACCGCCAACCTTGATCCGCTGACGGTGGCGGCCGACCGCTATGCGACGTTGCGCAAGTTCGCCCCCGACCTGCTTGAGGCGCTCCAGTTCAGGGCCGGAAAGGGCAGTGCAAAAACGATCGCCGCCATCGAGATGCTGCGCGACCTCAACAGGTCGGGCAAACGCGATCTGCCTGCCGACGCTCCGATGCCCTTCCGCAAGGAATGGCGGAAAATCGTCGTGGGCGATGACGGCAAGATCAACCGGCGTCTCTGGGAAATCGCGACGATCGCGCATCTGCGCAACAAGCTGCGTTCCGGGGATGTCTGGGTGGAGCGATCGGCAGGATACCGCCGGTTCGACAGCTACCTGCTCAGCGAACCCCAGGCGAAGCCGATCGTGTCGGCTCTCGGTCTGCCACCCACAGCCGGCGAATGGCTCGAACAGCGGGGCCGCGAACTTGACTGGCGGCTTAAGAAATTTGCCCAGCGCCTGAAGCGCGACGCTCTGGAGGGTGTGCGATATCGCGACGACCGCCTCCAGATATCCCCCGTTCGCACGATCGCGACGCCCGACGCCGAAGCGCTGGCCGACCGGCTCGATGCCATGATGCCACGCATCCGCATCACCGAGCTACTGCATGAGGTGGCGCAGGAAACCGGCTTTCTTGCGGCGTTCACCAACCTGCGTACCGGCGAGCCGTGTCCCAATGAAAACGCGCTGCTCGCCACGATCCTCGCCGATGCGACCAATCTCGGCCTGTCGCGCATGGCGGCGGCGAGTCAGGGCGTCACGCGCGATCAGCTCCTCTGGACCCATGACGCCTATATCCGCGACGACAGCTACCGCGCGGCGCTGGCCCTCCTCATCAACGCGCACCACCGCCTGCCATTCTCACGAGTATGGGGCGACGGCACCACGTCCAGTTCCGATGGCCAGTTCTTCAGGGCCGCGAAGCGCGGCGCGTCGGGCGGCGATATCAACGCCCGCTATGGCGTCGATCATGGCTTCAGCTTCTACACCCATAATTCTGATCAGCGCGCGCCCTACCACGTCAAAGTGATCTCGGCCGCGACGCATGAGGCGCCCTATGTCCTCGACGGCCTCACCAGCCACGGCACCGATCTCAGGATCGTCGAGCATTACACCGACACCGGCGGGGCGACCGATCATGTCTTCGCCCTGTGCGCGATGCTGGGATTTCGCTTCTGCCCGCGCCTGCGCGACTTCCCCGACAGGCGGCTCGCGCCGATCGCGCCGGTCACGGCCTATCCGTCCATCACCCCGCTGTTGGGCAAGCGTATCCGCACCGACATCATCGGTGAGCAATGGGAAGACGTGCTGCGCCTCGTAGGGTCGATCAAGGCCGGCCATGTCGCGCCATCGGTCATGCTGCGAAAGCTCGCTGCCTACGAACGGCAGAACCAGCTCGATGTCGCGCTACAGGAAATCGGCAAGATCGAGCGGACGCTGTTCATGCTGGACTGGCTAGAAAATCCCGATCTGCGCCGGCGATGCCATGCCGGTCTCAACAACAGCGAGCAGCGCCATGCCCTGACGCAGGCGATCTACACATTCCGCCAGGGCCGCATCATCGACCGCAGCCACGAGGCGCAGCAATATCGGGCGTCCGGCCTCAATCTGCTCGTCGCCGCGATCGTCTATTGGAACACGATCTACATGGATGCCGCCGCCCAGCATCTACGATCAACATCGGTCGCGGTGCCTGATGATCTACTCGCCCATACGTCCCCAGTAGGTTGGGAGCATATTGCTTTCTCGGGCGATTTCCTCTGGGATCGAGCAGCCGCTTCCGCTGGCCGCAAGGCCCTCAATCTGCCGCCGGATAGCCGCGCCGCCTAAGCGTTCGCTGATTGTTCGCCCTTAGCGTTGTTTAGCGTACCATCCACGCTATGCCCTCCATTGAGTTCGCCGGGTATGTGGGCTGGAACGGTGAAGCCGTCGCCCAAGCCGGCCTCGTAGGCTTCTGCCAGGATTGA
>JAFKLU010000257.1 GCA_017304105.1 Sphingomonadales bacterium | reverse complement strand
CCGAATACTGGCAGGTCGTGCTCGCGCACGGCCTGCTGATCGGCATGGTCGGCACCGCGACCATGTTCGGGCCGCTGATGGCCGACGTCTCGCAGTGGTTCACGCGCAATCGCGGCACCGCCGTGGCGATCTGCGCCGCGGGCAATTACCTCAGCGGCGCGGTCTGGCCACCGGTGGTGGAGCAGATGCACCGCATCGGCATCACGTTCGATGAGCTAGTTGAGAAATCGGGGGCCTAGCTCCCCTGATATCGCGACTTCCGAGCGGGCCTCTCACCCCAAATTGTAGTTTTTGATGAGATCGTAGAGCGTCGGCCGGCTGATCCCCAGCATCCGCGCGGCGCTGGAGACATTGCCGTCCGCGCGGGACATGGCGCGGCGGATCGCCTGCTGGTCGGCCGCCTCACGCACAGCGCGCAGATTGACCACGGCCTCGTCGCTCTCCTCCCGCGCATCCAGATCGAGATCGGCAGCGGTGACGAGCTTGCCATCCGCCAGGATCACTGCGCGCTTCACGCGGTTCTCCAACTCGCGGACATTGCCCGGCCAGTTCCACCCGTCGATCGCCGCGAGCGCGTCGCCCGACAGCCCCTTCACCTGCGGATTGAGATCGCGGGCGAAGCGCGAAACGAAGTGGCGGGCGAGCAGCACCGCATCGCCCGGCCGCTCCGCGAGCGCGGGAATGCGCACGATGATCTCCGCAAGGCGATAATAGAGATCCTCACGGAAGCGCTGGGCCGCGATCATCTCGTCGAGATTCTGGTGCGTGGCGCAGACGATGCGCGTGTCCACCGCGATAGGCTGGCGCCCGCCGATCCGCTCGATCACGCGCTCCTGCAGGAAGCGCAGCAGCTTGACTTGCAAGGGCAGCGGAATGTCGCCCACTTCATCGAGGAACAAGGTGCCGCCCTCGGCCTGCTCGATCTTGCCGGCCACGGTCTTCACCGCCCCGGTAAACGCGCCCTTCTCATGGCCGAACAGCTCGCTTTCCAGCAGCGTCTCCGGAATGGCCGCGCAGTTGATCGCAACGAACGGCCCGGCGGCGCGGTCACTCGCCTCGTGGAGCCCGCGCGCCAGCAGTTCCTTGCCCGTGCCGCTCGCGCCGAGCAGCATCACCGTCACATTCGCATTGGCGACGCGCTCGATCATGAGCGCGACCTTGAGCATCTCCGGCGCGGCGGTGATCATGCGGCCGAGCACGCGCCCATCCTCCGGCGCGGCCTGCGCGAGCCGACGGTTCTCTTCCTCCAGCGCATGAACATGGAAGGCGCGCGACACGATGTGGCCGAGCGAGTCGATATCGATCGGCTTCTGGTAGAAGTCCCACGCCCCCTCCGCGATGGCGCGGCGCGCGCTGGCGCGTTCGCCATGGCCGGAGGCGACGATCACTTTGGTGCCGGGGCGCTCGGCCAGGATCTGGGCGAGCGCGGCCATGCCTTCGCTGATCCCATCGGGATCGGGCGGCAGGCCGAGGTCGAGAGTCACCACCGGCGGCTGCTCGCTGCGCAGCAATTCCAGCGCTTCCTCGCGATCGCCCGCGATGAACAGCTGATAGCCGTCATAGGCCCAGCGCAACTGGCGCTGCAGGCCCGGATCATCCTCGACGATCAGCAATTTGGGGCGTGTATCGCTCATTCAAGCAGTCTTTCTTGTAACCTGAGCCTTGGGCGCGGACCGGGCGGGCATATCGACAAATGGCAACCGGATCGTAAAGCAGGTGCCGGAACCCGGCGTGCTTTCGACCTCCAGCGTGCCGCCCATCCTCTGGATGAGCAGCCGCGTCTCATGCGCGCCTAGACCGAAGCCGTTGCTCTTGGAGGAGCTGAACGGGCGGAACAGCTGGGTGCGCAGGAAATCCTCGCTCATGCCGCTGCCCCGATCAATCACGCGGATCGAGGCGCCGAGCGCGTTCTCGCCAAGGCGCACGCGCACGACGCGCCCGGCCGGGCTCGCTTCGATAGCGTTGCGCACGAGATGGCCGATGGCGCGGCGCAGTCCGTCCGGGTCCGCCCGCACGGGTCGCGAGACGTCGCCCTCGACCTCGACGAGGCCGAGCCCCGCTGCCCATCCGGCCGCCAGCTCCCGCGTCCAGGGGCCAAGGACCAGCGACTCCATCTCGACATTGGCTGCGGCATCCGGTCGGCCGAGACGCTGGAGCAATTCGCTCATGCGCGTTGCGGTCTCCTTGAGCGTCAGCACCATGTCCGCGCGGAAGGCAGGATTATCGGCATGGCGCTCGGCATTGCTGGCAAGCAGCGACATCTGGCTCACTGAATTCTTGAGATCGTGCAGCATGAAGGCGAAGCGGCGGTTGAACTCGTCGAAGCGCTGGGCCTCAGCCAGCGCGGCGCTGCTGCGCGCCTCGCTGATCCGCGCGGCCGATTCCCCGCAGACCACGCGCAGCACGTCGAGATCCTCCCAGTCGACGCGCCGCTCGCCCGGCGGCGATGCGAGCAGGATGGCGCCGACAAGCTGCTCGCGATGGATGAGGGGTGCAAGCACCCAGGCATAGGGGCTGGACTGCATCCAGCCAGGCAGCATTGCGCCAAAGGTCTGCCAGTCGGCCGCGATGTCGATAATCCAGCCGGTCTTTTCCAGCCGGGCAGCGAGCACCGGGTCGAGCTGCGCGGGCAGGGCAACATGCTCGGGCCAGGACCAATGCCCGGCCTCGCGCAGCCCTCCCTCCTCATCGCTGAGGAACAAGGCCGCTCCCGGTGCCTGGATCGCTTCCCCGATCGCGCGGGTCAGCTTGGCTTCCAGCGGCGCCTCGTCGCTCTCCGCCACCGTCGCTGCATAACGCAGCCACAGCACGCGATAATCATAGCGATGCGCGAAGAGATGCTTGGACACGACGACGCGCAGCCAGGAGCGCAATGACGCAGAGGGCAGCAGCGCCAGCACCGAGACGGCAAGCGCGAACAGCACCGCGAACTGGAACACGCGCCCTGCCGGCCCCATGACGTCCCGCGTGAGCGTCGCCAGCAGCACGACGACCAGCAGATAAAGCGCGATGATGCCGAGCGAGACGAGCCGCATCGCGGCCGCACGCGAGAGCCTGAGCGCCCGCGTGCCATCCGTCCGCAGCCCGAGCACGAGCATTACGGAGAACAGCGCCATGACCAACCCGCGCATCGGCGCGACGGACGCCATGTTGCCGTCGGTCAGCCACGCAAGCATGTAATGGTTGAAGTCATAGGCCCACATGAAGGCGAGCGCGGCACCCACCCAGGCCTGTTGCCGCGCCTCGGCGGGGTGTTCCCGCAGGCCGGATAGATCATTGAGCAGCAGCAGCGCGCCGATCGCGAAGGTCGCGCGCAGCAGCCAACTCGTCACGAACACCGGCAGCGAAGCGGCGGTGATCCGCGCTCCCTCGCCCACCAGCAGGTCGAAGCCGATCTGCACAAGCAGCGACAGCGAGAGCGCCATGAACACGAGCGGCCGGCCACGCCGGATGCTGCCCGCCAGCGGACCGCGCTCCATCGAAATGGCAAGCACGGCGAGCCAGGCTGCATTGCGCACCGTCTCGGAGATGCCGTCGGGGAGGACGCTCATGCTGAGCACCCCGCCCAGCGCGTGGCGCAGCGACCAGAGCGCGGTGAGCGTCAGCGCGACGACGAGCACTTGCCCATCCCGCGTGCGCCCTGAACGCCGCGATGTCAGGATGGCGAGGCTGGCCAGCAGCGCTGCGGCGAATGCATGCCCGACATTGCCGGCGACGATCCAGAGCGAAAGCATGTGCGCGGCCCGCTCCTAGCGCGCGTCGCCCGGCTGCGGCGAAACCCCGCACGGGGCAGCACGCCAGTGCGGCGCAAGCTCGAAAATGCTGTGCATGAACGCCACATGTGGCAGGAAGTGCTTGAACAATGCGATCATGCCGACGCTCGCCTCTGGCCGCAGATCCGGCTCTGCGCCTTACACAAAGGTGTCAGATTTTCCGACACTCGGCCTCCATAGGAGGAAATGGCAAACATAGTCTGAACGGCTCGGGCGCGGGGGCGTTCCCGGTCATTTACCGGATGCTAATCAGGCGAAAGATAAAGAGCGGGCATCCGGCGCGCGGAGATCGGAATGTCCTTTCGTATCTATCTGGCCATTGCCCTGGCGATCCTCGGCATGGCTCCTTTCCTGGCCAATCTCGCCAGCAACGCCGTGCCTGCCGCGCAGCATGCCGCCGACACGCGCGAGGAGGATGAGCATGAGATGACTGAGGCTGCGGCCGAAGTCACGCCGCATCCGGCCGAGACGCTGCCCGCGCCCCTGCCAGAGCCGCGCCGTGCCAGCGCTCAATCCATGGCACAGCTCGCCGGCAATGCCGAGCCGCTCATGAGCGCCGAACCGACGCTCGACGCAACCGGCATCGGACCCGGCGGAATTGGCAGCGTCGCTCCCCCGGCACCGGTCAGGCCGGCGCCCAGACCTTCAGAAGCGGTCGTACCGCCACCGCCGCCATCCGTTCCCTTGTCACAGCGTTACTGAGCCCGTCCGCCGGCGCGAGAAGCCTCAGGACTTCTTCAGCAGGTCCAGCGCAGCCAGCGTCATCGCCTTGCTCGCCGTGCTGATCACCGCATTGGGATCGGGCGCCCAGAGCGGGCTGTGCAGGCTGGGCAGGCTCAGCTCGCCCTTCTCGGCCTTCGCCATCCGCGCAGGATCAACGCCGCCGACCCAGAAGATGAAGCTCTCGATCTTCTTGTCTGCGCGATAAAACTGGCTGAAATCCTCGCCGCCCATCACCGGCGCAACGGCCTTCACCCTCTCCGCGCCGAAATGCCCCGTGAACACGCCCGCAAGCCGCCCGGTGATGACGGGGGTGTTGAAGGTGGACGGCGTATAGTCCTTCTCATAGCTCATGATCGGCATGCGGTCCTCGGGCACGCCGGCCGCGATTGCCTCGCCCCGCGCGATCCGCTCGATGCCCTTGAGCAGCGCGTCGCGCGTCTCGTCCGAATAGCTGCGCACCGTGATGAGCAGCTTGGCTTCGTCCGGTATGACATTGTGCTTGGCGCCCGCGATGAAGCTGCCGACTGTCACCACCGCCGGCTCCTGCGGGTCGCGCTCGCGGCTGACCAGCGTCTGCAGGCTGGTCACGATGCGGCTCGCGATGACGATCGGATCCTTGGTGAGATGCGGATAGGCGCCGTGGCCGCCCGCGCCGCGCACGGTCAGGTCCACGCTGTCCACATTGGCGAGCGCCCAGTCCTTGGGATAGCCGATCGTGCCGGCAGGCAGCTCGGCCGAGTCATGGAAGGCGATCACATAATCCGGCCTGGGAAAGCGCGTGAACAGCCCGTCGTCCAGCATCGCCTTGGCGCCCAGACCAATCTCCTCGGCCGGCTGCAGGATCATGACGAGCGTACCGGACCATTTGTCCTTCATCGAGGAAAGCGCCTGCGCCGCGCCGATCCAGGCGGACATGTGCGTATCATGCCCGCAGGCGTGCATCACCGGGCTCTCAATGCCGTCGCGCGTAGTGGCCCGCACCTTGGAGGCGAAAGGCAGTCCGGTTTTCTCCTCCAGCGGCAGCGCATCCATGTCCGCGCGGATCATCAGCACCGGGCCGGGGCCGTTCTTCAGCACCGCGACGACGCCGGTCTGGCCGACCTTCTCGGTGACGGTGAAACCGAGCTTGCGCGCACGCGCAGCGAGCTTGGCCGCCGTCTTCACTTCCTGAAAGCTCAGTTCCGGATTGGCGTGCAGGTCTCGGTACAGGTCCAGCAAGCCGGGCATCGCGCTGTCGATCGTGGCGTCGACGCTGCCGGCTGCGGTTGCGGGGCTGCTGAGCGCCATCAAAGCTACTCCGATGAGGCCGGCGATCCGCGCCGTCCGGAACTTTACCATGATCTCATTCTCCCTGTTCGACGGGAAGCATAGGCGGTTTTATCGGAGGTGGAAGGCACTTCCTGCTTTCGTCCGCGCGGCGAGCACGATCCGGCGATGGCGCGGAAGACGAGCTGAAGCCGAAGCCCCGCTTATTCGGCGGCCTCCGCAGGCCCGGCCGGCTCGGCCACGTCGTTATCCGGCAGGGCCGCGCCCTCCCCCGCCGCCGGCTCGGGCAGGCGCGCCAGGGCTTCCACCGGCTCGATCGCCTCAATCTCGCGCGATCCGGTCTCCACGCTCAGCTCCTTGAAGCGGCGGCCCGTCACCAGCAC
>JAFKLU010000256.1 GCA_017304105.1 Sphingomonadales bacterium | reverse complement strand
CGGCATCGCCCGCCCGCTCGGGCAGGCGATAGCTCACGAACTTCGCGCCCGGAAAGGCGGCGAGTGCGGCCTCCACTTGCGCGCTCGGCAGCACCACCCGCGCGATATGCGCCGTGCGGAACGGGGCCTCCTCCCAGCGCTCGACCTGCGGCTTGAACAGATAGAACGCGCCCGTCACCGAGAGCAGCAGCATGAAGGGGATGACGAACAGCCCGGCATAGAAATGCCAGCGCCAGATGGTGCGGTAGAGCGCCGCGCGATCGACAGGAATGCCCATGCTCACCACCGCGCCTTCAGGTCAGCTACGAAGCTGCGCTGCGGCAGCGGATGCGCGACATAGGCCCGGTCATTGAGCAGATTGTCGACGCCGAGGCCCAGCTCCAGCGTTTTCGACAGCGTGATGGTCGCGCGCGTGTCGACAAAGGCATATTCGCTCTGGAAGCCATAAGCGTCGCCGCGCGACAGCCCGAACAGATCGCTGTTCGGCCGCGAGGCGAGCCGCCAGCCGACCGAGAGCTTCACCGGCCGCGCGACCTGCCAGCGGATGTTACCGTTCGAGCGCCAGTGCGGAATGCGGGGGAACTGCGCGCCCTCCGCTGCCGGATTGCTGGCGTTGCGCACGGTGCGCGCATCCGTCCAGGCGAGGTTGGCGTCGATGTCCAGTCCGGGCACCAGGTTCTTGATCTCGACGATCAGCTCCACGCCCACTTGCCGCACGCGGTCCACATTCTTGTAGCTGGTGACGACCGTGCCGAACTGGTTGAGCCCGGAGAAGCTGAAGATAGCGTCGTCAATATCCTGCCAGAACAGGCTCGCCGTGGTCCGCAGCTTGCCGAAGCGGCGGGCGAGGATGAGGTTGGCGTCCTTTGATTTTTCGGCGCGCAGATCGGGATCGAAGCTTTGCGGGTCGATCGCCTGCGCAATGTCATCGAACCGGCCCTGGAACAGCTCGCCCACGGTGGGGAAGCGGGTGGCGGTGCCGAAGCTCAGTTGCATCTCCACCTCGCCCGGCAGGCCCGCCTGCAGGCTGAGCTTTGGGCTGACCGAGCTGTCCGTGCGCGCGGGGTAGCGCGCATCCACGCGTTGCCCGCCCGAGCGGCCGGCCAGTCCGCCGCCATAAGCGCGCCAGCGATCATAGCGGATGCCGCCGGTGAGCGTGACGCCGCCGCCGAGGGTGAGCGCATCCTCGATCCAGACGCCCCAGAGGCTGGTCTTGCCATAGGTCGCGGCGCTGAAAGCGGGCGCCGTGGCGCTGCGCCAGTTGGCCGTGGAGAAGGTCCGCTGCGCCGTCTCGTAGCGATTGGCATTGAGCCCGAAGGCCAGCTTGTGCGCGCCCATTGCACGCTCCGCCGTCAGGTCGCCGGTCCACCAGCCGGGATTATCCTGCAGGGTCTGCGTGCCCGCGCCGCCGGTCGAGCCTGTCGCATAATCGCGTGAGGTGCGGCTGTCCTGCTCGGGAATCCAGTAATGTGAGAGATTGGCCGACACGTCCCAGCCCGCCAGCGGCCCCGCGAGCTTCAGGCCGGCGAGCAATTCCGTGCGCCGGGTGGTCGAGAAGGTGAGGCCGGTGGCGTTCCACAGCTTCCCGCCGAAGCTCACCTTGCCCTGATGGACCGGCTTGCCGTTCGCGTCCTTGAGGAAGCTGCGCGGATCGAGCAGATCCTGCCGCGTCACCCAGGCGAAGCCGAGCGCCTCGACCGTCCAGCCGCCGCTCTCATAGCCGATGCGCAGCCGGGCCTGATCCTGCGCCACGTCCACCGGCGAGGCGGCGCCGAACACCGGCGTCGCGAGGCGCGGATCGGCATAGGCGCCGGTCACCGCCGTCCCAGTGCCCGTGGTGGGCGTGAGCAGATTGTAGGTCATCGACTGGCCGACATTCTCGAAGTGCCGCGCGCTGGCGCGGATGCTCCACGGGCCGTCCGCCTGCTTCCAGCTGATGCCACCTTCCACGCTGTAGCCGCGGAAGGTCTCGTCGAAGCCATATTCGCGGAACGGCATGACCATCGCCTGCGCGCTCGCATAGGCCGAGGTGCCCTCGGGCGCCTGCGTCGTCACCGAGATGACGCCGCCCATGGAATTGCCGCCATAGCGGGCCGAATAGGGGCCATAGACGATGTCGAACTGGCGCACCTCCGACGGGCCGACGACGTTCCACTTCGGCGGATAGTCCCAGCGGTTGCCGAGGAAGTTGGAGACCACGAAGCCATCGACCAGCACGATGGTGCGCGCGCTCTGGATGGTGTTGGCGCCGCGCAGCGCGACCACGGCATTGTCGTCCCCCGCGAAGCGCTTGCGCACATAGAAGTTGGGCGCATATTTCATCAGATCTTCGACATTCACCGCATTGATGGCGCCGAATTGCTCCTCGCCGAGCGAGACGGAGAGGCCGCGCGGCGCGACGGTGATCGGGGCATCCTGCTGGCCGACGACAAGGATGGTTTGCTCGGCATCAGCCGGCGCGAGATCGGCCTGCCGGGCCATGGCGGGCGCGGCAGCCAGGGCGGCCGCCAACGTGAAACGGGATATGGACACAGGAATCCCCCCTCTGAACGCATGAAAAAGCGCGCGACGAACGGTCGTCACGCGCGGGCGGTTCAGATGGAGAGCGGGGGGCCTATGGCGGGGGGCGGCGGCGCCGCGAGGCGATGGACCGTGAGATCGGCGATCGCCGCGCCCTGTGGCAGGCGCAGCAAGGCGAGCGCGGGCAGGAGGATGGCAGGCGCGACGGCCTCGATCAGTCCGCCGGCAAAACCGCCCGCGAAGGAGCAGGGGCTGTCCGCCGCCTTGTGCTTCTCGGGCGCGGGCGCGTCCTTGCCGATGTCGATGGTCATCGTCGCCGGGCCGGTGCCGGTGCACAGCTCAACCACCAGCTTGCCGCCGACATTGGCCGGCATGAAGCCCGCCGGCGCGACCAGCCGCACCGCCAGCACGAGCGCGAGCATCACGGCAAAGACGCCGCGCATCCCGATCGACTGGCGAATCAGCCCGTGCATGGGCGGCCCGTTAAAGGCTTGAATGCGCGTTGTCATCCAGCATCGCTCGTCATCCCGACAAAAGCTGGAATGGCGTGCAGCCGCGTTTGGCCTTCCCACAGCCGGCACGGCCCTGTGCTCCCGCTTTGGCGGGAGCCCTGCCCCCGCCTGACCGGATCAGCGCCTAATGCGCCTGCTCTTCCGCGCTGGTCGGCAGATGCTGCAGGGCTTCCTCGTCGGGCTCGATGCCCGTCACCGCGATGATGCGCGCCACGGTGCCGTAATGGCCGATGCACATGACGAGGTTGATGAGCGTCCGGTCCGAGACCAGCGCCCGCAGCGCGGCAAGAGTCTCGTCGCTGGGGGATACGTGGCGCACGACATCGTCGGTGAAGCGCGCCACTGCCGCGAGCACCGGGCTCAGCCGCTCATAATGGGTGGCGCCGATCGCATCGATCTCCTCGCTCGTGAGGCCGACCGCCCTCGCGATGCTGAGATGCTGGTGCAGCTCGTACTTGCTGTTGCACAGATAGCCGACGCGCAGGATCGCCGTTTCGCGCAGCTTGGGATCGAGATTCTCCGGCGTCGATATGCCATAGCCCAGTTCGCCGGATGCCTTGAACAGGGCGGGCGAGGCATGGGCCGCCATGCGCACCACGTTGATCGGAATGCCCGCGAGCATCTTCTGCACTTCGGGGTCGAGCTTGGTCACGTCCGGGTAAGGAATTCGCGGCATCAGCCTCTCCGTTTTGTATCGTTTATTGAAACGCCATTTCATGAGGCGTTCCACGGCCCTCGACAGGCCATGACCCGCCGCATATAGCATTGCCCCCGAGGACGCCAGAAAAGGGTCGCGCGATCAGCGAGATCGTCTTCGGTGGAACCGCCCGCGCACTTCAAGGGCCACAAGCCTGCGGTGCCGCCCGGAGCGGAAGGGCGCTCCCGGTCATAATGAGGAGACGGATGACGAACGCGCCGCAGACAGCCGATCCTCCGCTCATCGATTGCCACGCGCATATCTGGGGGCCTGACATGCCCTTCGTCTCGACCGCCTGGAGCCGGCCGGACTATGTCTATTCCACGGAAGATTTCCTCGCCGATCTCGATGCGCATGGCATCCTGTTCGGCGTGATCGCCGCCGCCAGTCTGTTCGGCACCTATAATGATTACGTCATCCGCGCCCTGCGGCAGCACAAGCGCCTGCGGGGCACCGCCATCGTCGATCCCGATATCGAGCTCTATTCGCTGGAGAAGATGCGCGCGGACGGCATTGTCGGCGTGCGCCTGCAATGGTTCTTCATGGACCCGCTGCCGGACATGGGCGACGCTGCCTTCCTGCGCCTGTGCACGCGCCTGCGCGACCTCGACATGCACATCCATCTGAACATCGAGGGCGCCCGGCTGAACGAGGTCGCCGCGCGCATCCTTGATACCGGCGTCAAGCTCGTCATCGATCATTATGGCTGGCACGATTTCGGCCATCGCCTCGCGGCACAGAGCTATCAGGACATGCTGCGCCTGCTCGATCGCGGCAATGCCTGGGTAAAGTTCGGCTGCGGCTATGTCCGCCCGGACCGCGATCTGCCGCGCGCCTATGCGCAGGATCTGCTCACCCGTTTTGGGCCCGAGCGACTGCTCTGGGGCAGCAACAGCCCGTTCGTCGGCCATGAGGAGAGCGCCAGCTACGCCATGACCATCGCGGAGTTTCACGACATCGTGCCGGATGCCGATGTCCGCCGCGCGATCGGCGAGAATGGCTATCATTTCTATTTTGGCGACTGACGTCATGACCAGCGAAACAATTGTATCACTAATCGACTATTCCCTGACCGGCCGGATCGTGGCACAGGAGTGATATGGCAAGCAGGATAACCAGCGGAGACGAGCCCGAAGCAAGCGGCAGCGCAGGCGGCGTGATGGCGATCCGCCTCGTGCTCGAAATCCTGGAAGCGCTGGCGACGCGGGAGTCTGTCGGCGTCACCGAACTCTCAAAGGCGCTGGACACGACGAAGGCGCGGGTCTTCCGGCATCTGCGCACATTGGTCGACCAGCGCTACGCGGTGCAGAACGAGGGCAGCGAGCGCTATGCCGCCGGCCCTCGGCTCATCGCGCTCTCGCGCGCCGCGTCTGTCACCCCCAATGACGGTGTCCTCCGGCTGGCCCGCCCGACGATGCAGCGGCTGGGCAGCGAACTTGGCCACACGGTGAATCTCAGCCTCGTCTATGGCGAGAGTGTATCCATCGTGGAGACGCTCCAGGGCAATGCGCTGATCGGCGTGGTGATGCGCGTCAATGAGAGCATGCCGCTCCATTCGACCGCGGCGGGCAAGATCCTGCTGGCCGAGCGGCTTGCGACGAGCGGCTACATGCCCGATCCGCCGCTCGCCAAGTTCACCGACAATACCATTTTCGATCCGGAAGCGCTGCGCCTGGAACTGGTCCGCGTCCACGAGCAGGGCTGGGCCGGGGCGCCCGAGGAGACGGTGCTTGGCATCAATGCGCTGAGCGCGCCGATCCGTGACCATCGCGGCGATCTGGTGGCGATGATCTCCATCCTGAGCTCGATCCAGTACATCCCCCGCCAGCCCCCGCGCGACCTGGTCGACGCAGTGAAGGATGCGGCGGAAGAAATCTCGCGCGCCTTGCGGCTGTAAGGCATCCGGCTTTGCCGATCTCCCGAGCCGGGAGAGCGCCCATGAGGGATGCGGCGATGGCGTCTGCGCTCGGCTCTATGATCGTCTGATCGTGGGGCGCCCGGACTTTCGAGACCCGCATCCGGGCCATCGCGCCCGGCGCCGCTCGAGCCTCACGCAGTGCCTCGCTGCTGTCGCCCCTCATCGCTGTCGGGGCGATGCAGGAAACCGGCTTGGGTTCCTGATTGTCGCCATCTCCTTCTGCGCCTCGCTGCCTTCGGGCTGTTCGCCACTCGCGAAACGGCCGGCCGGCGGATCGACCGCTGAACCGCTTCCCCCTGCGCAGCTTGATCGAACGGAGAAGTTCGGAAACGTCTCTCTTGACGTGACGTTGTTTCGATTTACGAAACGGCGATGACTATGACCGGCGCGACCCCGCTATGCCGGAAGCTTATTTGAACCGGGGCGGAATCTCATGGTCAGTTGCTCTTGTGCGGGCGGATCGCGGGCGGCACGAGCATTGGAATAAAGGCGCCGGCCCCAT
>JAFKLU010000255.1 GCA_017304105.1 Sphingomonadales bacterium | reverse complement strand
AGCTCAAGGTGGCCGAATATCACCGACCCTATGTCGCCGCCTGGGTGGAGCCCGCCGGCGGTGGCGCGTCCCGCACCCTGTTCGTGTGGTACGACATCAAGAAGACCGGCGCCGAGCCGGGCACCAAGTGGCTGGCCGATCTGCGCACCTGGTGGCGCAAGGGCGGTCGCTCGCTCAAGCAGCCGACCGACGGCATCAGCGGCGCCACCCGCGCCCCCGGCACGCACAAGGTGGCGCTTCCGGCCAATCTCAAGCCCGGCCAGTACACGCTCTATGTCGAGGCGGCCCGTGAGGCCGGCGGGCGCGAGATCGTCTCCCTGCCGCTCGCCATTCCCGCTTCCACCGGCTCCGCCTCGGGCAAGACCGAGCTTGGCGCCGTCACCCTCTCGCGCTGAAAGGTTCCGCTCATGCACATGAAGACACGCCTGATTGCCGCCGCGGCCCTGATAGCGCTTTCGGCTCCCGGCCTCGCCCATCGCGGCTGGCTGCTCCCCTCCGCTACCATCTTCTCAGGGTCCAGCGACTGGGTGACGGTGGATGCCGCCGCCTCCAACGACCTGTTCTTCCCGGATCACCGGCCGATGCCGACCGCGAACATCAAGGTATGGGCGCCGGACGGGAGCGAGGGCAAGATCGCCAACGCCGCCACAGGCAGCGTGCGCTCGACCTTCGATGTGCAGCTCGACAAGCCCGGCACCTGGAAGATCGGCACCGTCCAGTCCGGCGTGGGTGGCAGCTTCAAGGTCGATGGCGTCGAATATCGGCTTGGTGGGCGCCGCGGTCCGGGCGGGCCGGGTGGTCCGGGCGCTCCGGCCAATCCCAACGCGCCGCGTTTCGTGAGCAGCGTCGATGAGATCCCGGCCAATGCGACCGACATCCAGATCATCGAGAGCTCCGGCCGTAACGAGATCTTCGCGACCGCTGGCGAGCCGACCACGACTGTCTTCCAGCCGACCAACAAGGGGCTGGAGATGCAGCCGATCACCCACCCGGCCGAGCTGGTGCAGGGCGAGCCCGCGCAGTTCAGGTTCCTCGTCGATGGCAAGCCGGCCCCGAACCTGAAGGTCACCATCATCCCCGGCGGCAAGCGTTATCGCGATGGCGACGGCGCCTTCGAGGTGACGACCGGCGCGGACGGCATCGCCAGGGTGGACTTTCCGGAGGCGGGCATGTTCTGGCTGAACACCTCGCTTGCCGACAAGAGCCCTAGCGCCCCCAAGGCGACCGGGCGGCGCATGAGCTACACCGCGACGCTGGAGGTGATGGCGCCCTGACCCACGCCTCGCCGCCCGTCCGCATCGCCATCCCGCCGGTCATCGATGCCCGCGCGCTCGCCGGGCTCGATCCGGCGGCGCAGGTGCGCGATCTTGGCGGCAAGACGATGGGCACTTACTGGCGGGTCCGGCTGGCCGCGCCGGCGGGGCATGATCTGTTCGATCTCTGCCATGCCATTCAGGTGCGGCTGGACGGGCTCGTCGACGAGATGAGCCATTGGGAGGCGGACTCGCTGCTCTGCCGCTTCGGCGAGGCGCCGGGCGGGAGCTGGACGGCGCTGCCGGCGGATTTCGCGGCGGTAATGAGGGCGGGCCTCGCGCTCGCCGAGCGCAGCGGCGGCGCCTTCGATCCGGCGGTGGGCCGGCTCACCGATTGCTATGGCCTTGGCCCCAATCGCCGCGATGACGAGCCGTCCGGTGCGCAGGTAGCCGCCGCGCTCGCCGTTTCGGGCTGGCGCAAGCTCGCGTGGGACGATGAGGCCGGGCGACTGCGCCAGCCGGGCGGCCTGTGGCTCGATCTTTCCGGCATCGCCAAGGGCCGTGCGGCCGACGTGCTGGCCGATATGCTCGCTGCGCGGGGCATTGGCCATTGCCTCGTCGAGGTGGGCGGGGAGTGCGTGGGGCGCGGCATGCGGCCGGATGGCGACCCGTGGTGGGTCGAGCTGGAGGCGCCGCCCGAGCTGCGGGTCAAGCCGATCCGCGTGGCGCTGCACCAGCTCGCCGTCGCGACCTCGGGCGATTATGTGCGCGGCCGCCACACCATCGATCCGCGCACGGGCAAGCGCATCGCCAATGGCGTCGCCTCGGTCAGCGTGCTCCATGCCCGCGCGATGGAGGCCGACGCCTGGGCCACCGCGCTCACCGTCCTCGGTCGCGAAGAGGGCGCCGCGCTGGCGGTGCGGGAGGGATTGGCGGCGCGCATCATCACCCGCGACGGCGGGATGACGCGGGAGTGGCTGAGCCCTGCGCTCGTGGCTATGGTGGACTGAACGATGCCGCCCCTCTTCAGTGGAGGGGCCGTGGCGAAGCGCCAGCGCCTCAGACGGCATCCCAAATGGTTGACCTTGTCAACACAAGCCTATCAGCGTTAGGTTGCCGGACGAAGCGAATCACATCGCTCGCGAAAAAGAGGAGGGGAGCCTTGCCGGCCAAGCCAGATCCGCAGACGCCGATGTTCCGCGTCGCGTATACCAAACTCACCGAGGGTCAGATCGCCAGTGCGCTCGCCAAGGTGGCGAAAGCCGGCCCCGCTTGCGCCTCGCCCCTCTCGGACAGCCTGCGAGGGAAGTCGCTCAGGATCGTCACTGACAAGGGGCCGACGCTCTCCTACAGGTTCGCCAGCGACCGGCAGCTCAGCGTCTCCGAAAATGGCGGCAAGGCCGTGGATGCGGGCTATGGCGCGCTCGTTCAGGATCACATCACGCTCATCGCGCACCTCATCCCGAACAGCCTGCGCGGCTATGCGGTGGTGATCGACAATCGCACGAACATCGCCACCGTTTTCGACCTGTGGTTCGGCGGTTTCGTCGACAAGCGCGAGGTGATGCGGGAAATCTATCCTGGCTATGTCGATACCGGCAAGCCCGAGCCGGTAAAGCGCCACAAGCTCAGCAATCGCGCGGAGGGCAAGGGCTTCTACTGGAAGCAGGACACTGGCTACGAGACGCTCGAATATTATCCGTCCGCTGCCTATTCGCACTTCGTCGAGCTGACCGGCACGGGCAACGAGATGGGTTTCAGCGCGCCCTCCGATTATCTGCAGATCGACGATGAATTCTACATCTACGATCGCTGGGAAGCGGAGTTCTCCGGCACCTTCACCCTCTATGTGATGGACCTGAACCGTCAGGAGCAGATCGGTCTGCGCCTCGGTTTCGACCGGCTCGACGCGCTCGATTATTATCTGTTCCGCGGCAAGGGCGAATGGCTTGGCCAGATCGCGCAGTTCGAGAAATTCGGCGACACCAACGGGGCTGTGCTGCCGCTCCCGGAAAACGCCAAGAAGGGCGAGCGCCGCGTCTATCGCCCCGTGCGCACCTATCCGAAGATGACGCGCGAGCAGGTCGCCGAGGCTGTGGCGAAGAACCGCCGTGTCTTCGCGCCGCGCGTCGGCGCGGGCAGCGGCGCATCGGGCATGGCGGTGAACGGCACCCCGCCGGTCGACGTGCTCGCCGGCAAGACATTCACCATCCGCTACGATGGCGGCCCGGTCATGGAGTATCGCGTCGCCAGTGCCGATACGCTCTCGTGGCGCAAGGATGGCGGCGCCTGGAAGGAGGCGCGCTATCAGGCCTGGGAGTCGATGCCCGGCGTCGTGCTGTTCGGCCATCTGCTGGAAGGCGAGCCGAACCATGACGGGCATATGATCGTCGCGGATTTCGACGCGGGCCTTGCGAGTTGCTTCAACGGCTATCTGAACACGCCCTATTTCGCGCAGGAGGCGGGCGCACGCACCCTGTTCGGCGTGCTGGAAGGGCAGGGCATTCCCTCGCCGGGCAGCCAGCGCCACCAGCGCACCCGTGAGCTGCTCGGCCGCGCGCTCACCTGGAACTATGCGCCCGGCCTCACCTCCATGCACCTCTATTCCACGCCGAACACCGTCTCCTGGATCATCTTCACGGACAGCGGCGCGGGCGGCATGGAGTGGAGCGGCTCGGGCGACTTCGTGAAGATCCGCGACGGGCTCTATTTCGCTTATTGGCTGGAGGAGGCGTGCAACGGCACGCTCGGCACCATCCTCATCAACATGCGCACGATGCACGATGCGGGCATCGGCTATCATTGCGGCGAAGAAGGGCTCAGCATGAGCCAGATCGGCGCCCATGCCCGCCACGCCGGTCAGTTCGACGTGGCACGCTTTTTCGCCAAGAAGGAGGCCTGAGATGCCAGAGACTTCCGAGATGACCGAGGCCGGCACGTCGAGCCGCCGCGCCTTCCTGAAGGGTGGCGCCATCGTCGCCGCGCCGCTCGCCGTGGCGATACCGGGCGCGGCCATCGCTGCCGATGAGCGCGAGGCGCGATTGCGCCGCCTGGAGGATGAGGCCGCGATCCGCGCGCTGCATCAGGACTGGCTGCGCCGGGTGAATGCGCGCACCGCGGCCGACGCCCTGTTCGTGGACGCCAGTGCTGCTCAGTGCCTTGACGCCGCCGTCTGCGCCATCGCGCCCGATCACGCGGCCGAAGCGGAGCGCATCGAGATCGCCGAGGACGGCAAACGCGCCACCGGCCGCTTCACCTGCCTCATCGAGACCGAGACCCGCCTGCTGCCGGAAAACACCTTCGCCCAGATGGCGCTGGCGCAGGGCGGCGGGATCACCCGGACCAGCGAGCGGCGCGAGGTGCGCGCGAACTATGTGAAGCTGGGCCAGAGCTGGGCGATCGCGACGATCGAGACCCGCGCGGTCTGAGCCCTGCCCGATGCCGTTCGGGCCGGGCGGAGGCGGCGTGCTGGAGCTTGTCCTGATCAGATTGAAGAGAGCCCATCCCGTTCGTGTCGAGCGAAGTCGAGACACGTTGAGGCAGACCTAGACGTGTCTCGACTTCAGCCTTTCTGCTGAAGTTTATCCTGAGCACCTGCTGCAGGCGGGCAGTCGAAGGGCTCGACACGAACGGATAGCAAGCGGGTTTCTCATCAGGATAGACTCGTCTGCCGCGTCGCCTCGGCCCCGCCGAACTCGATGTTCTGCGGGGCGCTCCCTCATTTCCGCATCATGTTGGGATCGAACTTCAGCATCTCCGCGCTCTTGAGCGCCGGGTCCCAATGTTCCGCGATCAGGCCGTTCTCGATACGGTAGAAGTCGAACCAGCTCGTCACATAGGGCTCGCCCTTCTCGTCCTTCATTGGCCGCTCGCTCAGCACCACGACATAGTCGCCCTCGGCGATGATGTTGACGATGGGGAGGGTGACGATCGGCTCGATCGGCCGGGCCGGGCGCGAGCCGCGCAGAAACGCGGCGAGCGCGTCCCGGCCGGAAGCGACGTTTGGATTATGCTGCAGATATTCGGGCGTGAAGAAGCGCTCGACCAGCTCGGCATGGCCGCCCTGCACGATGTGGCGATACATGTCCCACACCAGCTTCTTGTTGGCCGCGAGCTTCGGGTCCGGGCTCTCGATCAGCCTCGCTTGTCCTTCCGCCGTGGAAACGACCTGCGACCCTGCGCTCGATGCGGTCAGTGCGGCGGCAGCGATACCCGTCATGATGCGCTTCATCCTTCTCCCCTCGCTCTTCTTTCGGGCAACTTGCCTGATCGAATGCGTGCTGCCTAGCCCAATCGGCTTGCACCGGGAGGCAGCGAGCGGGAGGATCAGCGCGCCCGCTGGGCGACCGCAGGCGCGCCGCGCAGCACTGGGCCGCAAGCCGGGGCCGCTGCCTCGTCCGGATCGACAAAGCCGAGGATGGCGCCGAGGTCCGGCACCGGCAGGCCGAACCAGCCCCCCGGCCGGAACCAGCGCACCGGCTCGCGCGCCAGCATCGGCGCGGCGAGCGTGCCGCCGATCCGCACCGGGATGGGCCGCGCGAAGAAGCCGAAGCCCTTGCCTTCGGCCTGAAGGCGCAGGTCGAGCCGCTCGTCGCGCAGGTCTAGTTCGCCCGTGGCGGTGAGGACATTGCCTGCAGTGTCGATGAGGATCGGGTCGGCGCTCGCCAGCCCGTTCCGCACCGTGAAGGCGACGAGCCCGCAATTGATGCCGGAGGGCTGCACAGGCGCGCCATCCCGGAAGATCGCATCGCCCAGCACCGCCATGTCGAGCGAGGAGGCGCTTGCCTGCGCCACGCGCAGCGCGCCCGCCGGGATGATGAGCGCCATGCGTCCGTCCGCATTGCCGATCGCCTCGCGCAAGTTTTCGCCGCGCCCGGCGAGCTGGAGGCGGCCCCGGACCATCGCGCTCGTCCCCGCGGGCGCGATGCCCCAGTCGCGCAGAAGATTGCACATGGGCGTTGGCGATAGGCGAATGTCGGCGCGCACCAGCGCGGG